>JAYUAM010001028.1:0-1012 GCA_043741295.1 Acidimicrobiia bacterium | reverse complement strand
TGGGCGTGCCCACCGGTCGGTGCATGATCGTCGTCAGCCCCGATGCCCAGCGGACGATGAACACCTATCTCGGCGTGTCGTCTCTGCTCGGGCCGGACGACATCGACGAGGCCGTGGTGCAGGCCGGTCAGGTCGTGTACCTGGAGGGCTACCTGTGGGACCGGCCCGACGCGAAGCAGGCCTACCGCAAGGCGGCCGAGCTCGCCCACGCCGCCGGTGGTGCGGTGTCGCTCACGCTGTCCGACAGCTTCTGCGTCGACCGCCACCGCGCCGACTTCCTCGATCTCGTCGCCCGCCAAGTCGACGTGCTCTTCGCCAACGAGGACGAGCTGCTCTCGCTCTACGAGGTGGACGATTTCGACGCCGCCGTGCGCGCCGTGCGCGGCCACGTGCACATCGCCGCGATCACGCGCGGCAAGACGGGCTCGGTCGTGATCACCGCCGACGAGGTGATCCCGGTCGGTGCCGAGCCGGTGGACGAGGTGGTCGACACCACGGGCGCCGGCGACCTGTTCGCCGCCGGCTTCCTGGCCGGCCTCACGCGCAACCTTCCGCTGGCCGAGTGCGGGCGGCTCGGCTCGATCGCCGCGTCGGAAGTGATCTCCCACGTCGGGGCACGACCGCTCGTCGCGCTAGCCAAGCTCGCCGACCTCGACGCGCGGTAGACGCTCCCGCTGGCGGTTCAGGCCCCCTAGATTTGGGCGGTGACCGGCCCGTCGAGCGAGCTCCTAGTCCGGGTCCAGGCGTGGATCGCCGATGACCCGGACGAGGCGACGCGCGGCGTCCTCGAGTCGCTCGTCGAAGCGGCGCGCAGCGGCGATGCGGCCGCGCTCGACGATCTGTCGTTGCGGTTCTCCGACCGTCTGCAGTTCGGGACAGCGGGGCTGCGGGGACCTATGGGTGCGGGGCCGATGGCGATGAACCGCGTCACGGTACGGCGGGCCGCCGCCGGCCTTGCGCGGTACCTGCTCGACACCGACCCGGCGGCGGCCGAGCGGGGCGTCGTCGTCGG
>JAYUAM010001027.1:0-1003 GCA_043741295.1 Acidimicrobiia bacterium | reverse complement strand
AATGGGAGCAGGCCCGGCCCGGTGGCGCTCGCCCGATGCTCGCCATCACCGGCACCGACGGCAAGACGACCACCACGATGCTCGCCACCGCGATGGTCGAGGCGTCGGGCCGTCGGGCCGCCGCCGTCGGCAACACCGACTTCCCGCTCGTCGGCGCGCTCGGCGACGTCAAGGGGAGTGGCCCGGTCGACGTCTTCGTCGTGGAGTGCACGAGCTTCCGCCTCGCTTACGCCGAGCAGTTCGCGCCGGCCACCGCTACGTGGTTGAACCTCGCCGAGGACCACCTCGACTGGCACCGCTCGTTCACGAGCTACGCCGACGCCAAGGCCCGCGTGTGGGAGCATCAGCGCTCGGGCGACGCGGCGATCGCCTACGCGCGCGACGAGACGGTCATGCGCTACCTGGGCGCCGCGCCCGCCCGCCACGTCACCTTCGCCGCCACCGACGCCGACTATCGCACCGAAGCCGGCTGGCTCGTCGGTCCGACGGGTCGGCTGGCCGAGATCGCCTCGATGCGTCGGCAGATGCCGCACGACGTCACCAACGCGCTGGCGGCGGCGGCCACCGTGCTCGAGGCGGGCGTGGCCACCATCGAGGGCGTCGCCACCGCGCTCGCCGCGTTCGCCGGAATTCGCCACCGCATCACCGATGTCGGCACCCTCGACGGCGTGACGTACTACGACGACTCGAAGGCCACGACGCCGCACGCCGCGTTGACGGCCATCCGCGCGTTCGCCTCGGTCGTGCTCATCGCCGGTGGCCGCAACAAGGGCCTCGACCTGCGGGCCCTCGCCGCCGGGGTCGACCACGTGCGCGCCGTCGTGGCCATCGGCGACGCCGCAGCGGACGTCACCGAGGCGTTCGACGGACTTCGCCCGACGACCACGGCCACCACGATGCAGGACGCAATCGAGTCCGCCCGCAGTCTGGCGCAGGCCGGGGACGCGGTGCTGCTCTCGCCCGGGTGCGCGAGCTTCGACTGGTACGCCAACTACGGCGCGCG
>JAYUAM010001026.1:0-1008 GCA_043741295.1 Acidimicrobiia bacterium | reverse complement strand
AGGACGGCGACGACCTTGGCCGGGTCGATCGACCCGTCGGTCGAGCGCCGCTTCCACACCGCCTCGTTCAACACGCCGGCCTCGAACGTGCCGGCCGCTACGAGGTCGACCGTCTTGTCGTGACTGCCGGAGAAACCGGCGGGCCCCGAGAAGTCGCTCTTCGGGTTGATGCCCGCCTGGTCGAGGAAGAACTCGGGCATCATCCGGCCCGACGTCGACGACTCGCTGCCGAACGTGAAGCGCAGGCCCTTGAGCTTGGCGAGGTCGGCGACGCTCGCCAACGGCCCGATGCCCGTCGACGCGTTGACGATGAAGACCGAATGGAAGTCCTCATCGATGTCGCGCTGGGCGAGCACCGTCGCGCCCGGCGTCTGCAGGCGGGCCTGCACGCCGGTGAGGCCGCCGAACCACACGAGGTCGAGGTCGCCGTTGCGGAACTGGGTGACGGCGGCCGGGTAGTCGGTGACCGGCACGTACTCGACCTTCACCCCGAGCGCGGATGCGAGGTAGGTGGCGAGAGCCTTGTTCGTCTTGTCCAGCTTCTCCGGCGCGGCGTCCGGGATGGCTCCGAGCTTCAACGTCTTCCCGCTCGCGGCGGGCGCGGCGGTGGTCGCCGGCGCAGCGGTGGTGACGGGCGCCGCCGTCGTCGCCTGCTTGGCGGGGGCGGCGGTGGTGGCCGGGGCGGCGGCGGTCGTGGCCGGCTTGGCCGCGCTGGTGGCCGGCGCCGCCGCCTTGGTCGGCGCCGACGAGCCGCAGGCGGCGAGTAGCGCCAGGCCTGCGCCGAGGAGGGCGCGTCGGTTGATCACGATGGTCATGAGGTCCTCACGGGATTGGTTAGGAGGTGACCGCGGACGTGCGGGTCCGGCGGGCCGATACGGCGACGCCGACGGCGAGCATCGCCCAGAAGGCCATCGACGCCCCGGTACCGCCGAGGACGCCGCCCGTCCAGGCGCCCTTGTGGTAGCGCCACTGCACGAGCACCTGCAACGCCATCACGGCAAACACGCC
>JAYUAM010001025.1:0-1004 GCA_043741295.1 Acidimicrobiia bacterium | reverse complement strand
GGCGAGAGCAGCGACACCGCCGACGACCTTGCCCTCGAAGCTCTGCAGGTCGAGGTAGCCCTCGCCGGTGACGACGAGATCGGCGGCGGCGATCTGCTCCTCGAGTCCGAGCTCGTCGGCCACCAGGTCGAAGCCCGACACGAGCTGCGCGCCGAGCGCGGCGAGCCCGCCGGCGAGCCCGCCCGCGGCACCGGCGGCGTCGAGCGCGCTCACGTCGACCCCGTAGATCTCCTGGTACACCTGCACGAGGCGCTCGAGACGGCGGCGCAGGAGCTTCACCTGGGCCGGCGTCGCGCCCTTCTGCGGTGCGAACACGGTGGCGGCGTCGGCGAACAGCGTGTGCACGTCGCAGGCCACGATCAGCTCGACGCCGCGCAGGCGGTGCGGGGCGAGGATCGAGCGCACGGCGCCGAGCCCGCCGTCGGTGGTGGCCGAACCGCCGACACCGACGACGATGCGCGTGGCCCTGGCGTCGAGCGCCGCCGTGATCAGCTCGCCGACCCCGCTCGTGTTGGCGGCGATCGGGTCGTTGCCCTCGGCCCCGCCGACGAGGGCAAGCCCCGAGGCCCGGGCCATCTCGATCACCGCCATGCCGCGCGCGAGCCGCCACGCCGCCGGCACCGGGTCGCCGAGCGGCCCGGTGACGATCGTGGTGCGGTTCGGCCCGCCGAGCGCGTCGAGCGTGCCCTCGCCGCCGTCGGCCAGCGGCAGCTCGGTGCACGTGCCGCCGCGCGCGGTGACGGCGGCCGCCACGGCGGCGGCGACCTCGGCCGCGCTCGCCGTGCCCCGGAACTTGTCGACCGCGGCCACCACGTGCACGGCCGGCAGCGTACGGTTCCGGCCCGAACAGCGAGCGAGCCGGCCCGCCGTACGAGCGAAGCGGAGCGGACGACGAACCCGCGGTGGTACGGAATCCCGACCGGGACGGTAAGCTTTCAGCCCTATGGCCGTCACCGTCCGCATCCCGACCACGCTCCGCCCGATCGCCGGGGGCAACTCGACGG
>JAYUAM010001024.1:0-1002 GCA_043741295.1 Acidimicrobiia bacterium | reverse complement strand
AGGTCCGAGGATGGCTGCTACGTCGTTGATCACCGTGGCCAAGCGGCTGCTCGCCAACGTCGACGGCGACCGTGGCGACCTCGGCGACGCCATCCTCCGCGTGCCCGTTTCGTCGTACGCCGACCCGGTTTGCTTCGAGCGCGAGATGGACGCCATCTTCCGTCGGTGCCCGCTCCTGGTTGCCCTCTCGGTCGACGTCGCCCAACCAGGTGACTTCGCATCGCTCACCATCGCCGGCCGTCCGATCCTCGTCACGCGAGGCGACGACGGGGTGGCTCGCGCCTTCCTGAACGTGTGCCGCCATCGCGGTGCCAAGATCACGAACGAGTGCTTCGGGCACGCCCGGCGCTTCACGTGCCCGTACCACTTCTGGGTCTACGACGCGAACGGCGCGCTCGTCGGGAACACCGCGCGCGAGGCGTTCGAGGGCATCGACGTCACCGGCCTCGTCGAGCTGCCGACGGCCGAACGGGCGGGTGCGGTGTTCGCCGTGCTCACCCCGGGCGTGCCGATCGACATCGACGAGTGGCTCGGCGAGATGGCTTCGGCGCTCGAGATCGTGCAGCTCGACAAGCTCTTCCGCCACCGTGACGGGCTCACAGCCGAGAGCGGCAACTGGAAGGCGACGGCCGATGGCTACGTCGACGGCTACCACCTGGGCTACCTCCACCGGAACACCATCGGCACGAAGTCGATCACCAACCGGAACACCTACGACCTCTACGGACCGCACGTGCGGCTCGGCTTCGCCAACAAGCCCCTGCCGGGCATGCGCGATCAGCCGGACGACGAGTGGAACCTGCGCGAGGCGATGAGCCTGGTGCACTACGTTTTTCCGAACGTCTCGATCAGTGGACTGCCGGGCTCTGGCCTGATGGTGAGCCGCATCCATCCGATGGCGCCGGGGCGCAGCATCGTGGAGCAGTTCCAGTACTTCCGCGAACCGATGGTGACCGACGAGCAGATCGCCGACGCCGACGCCAAGCGCGACCTGTACTACGC
>JAYUAM010001023.1:0-1009 GCA_043741295.1 Acidimicrobiia bacterium | reverse complement strand
GCGATCTCGATGTTCTCCCGCACCGTCAACGTGGTGAACAGCGCCCGGCTGTCGGGCACGAGCACGATGCCGGCGTGGTTCGCCACGGTGGCCCGGCCGCTCGGTAGTGCCGTCCCGTCGAGCGTCACCTCGCCGCTGATCCGGGGCAGCAGCCCGGCGAGCGTGCGCATGAGCGTCGACTTGCCGGCGCCGTTCGGACCGAGGATCGCCAGCACCTCGCCGCCGCTGACCTCCATGTCGAGTGGCCGGACGGCGACCACCTTGCCGTGACCGCACACCAGGCCGGACGCCTTGAGCGTCGCCGTCACGACCGGTCACCGCCCTCGTTCGCGCCGACCGGTTCGGAGTGCGTCGACCCGAGGTAGGCCGAGATCACGGCTGGGTTGTTGCGGATCTGGTTCGGCGTACCGGAAGCGATGAGCGAACCGAAGTCGAGCACCACGATGTAGTCGCAGAGGTTGAGCACGAGGTTGACGTCGTGGTCGACCATGAGGATCGTGACGCCTTCGTCGCGCACCTCGCGGAGCCGATGACCGAGCCATCCGCTCTCGGCGCTGTCGAGCCCGGCCGCCGGCTCGTCGAGGAGCAACAACCGGGGTTTGGCGACGAGGGCCCGACCGATCGAGACCAGCTGGCGCTGGCCCTGCGACAGATCGGCCGCCTGACGGTCGCGGTGCGCCGACAGATCGAGGACCGTGCAGGCCTCGTCGAGCACGGCTGTGGCCGCCGCGCCGCGACCCTGGCGGCCGCTCGTCATGCCGACCTCGAGGTTCTCCTGCACGTTGAGGTCGTCGTAGAGCTCGATGGCCTGGAACGTCCGGCTGAGCCCGCGCTGCACCCGCTGGTGCGGTTTGAGCCCGCCTATGTCCGCGCCCGCGAAGGTGACGGTGCCGGTGTGCTCGGCGAAGCCGGACAGCGCGTCGACCATCGTGGTCTTCCCCGCTCCGTTGGGACCGATGAGACCGACGATCGCGCCCTCGGGCACGTCGAAGCTGACGTCCGCGACAGC
>JAYUAM010001022.1:0-6549 GCA_043741295.1 Acidimicrobiia bacterium | reverse complement strand
ATCGGCCGGGTTGTTGCCGATGAACTGGGGGACGGCGATCGCCCTGGCGGAGACCGGCAGGTCGATCGGCGAGTCATCGACGAAGACGACCGGCACGTGCCCGGGCGCGAAGTGGTCGACGAGGTAGCGGCCATCGACCCCGCGATCGCCCTTGGCGTAGATGCCGTCGAAGAAGTGGTCGATGCCGTGCTGCGCCGCCACTCGTCGCGCGTAGTCCTTGCCGCCGGCGCTCCAGAGCACGCACCGCACGTCACGGGCCCGCAAGACCTGCAGCAGCTCGCGAGCGCCCGGCCGCAGCACCTCGCTGCGGATCGAGCCGACGAGCGTGCCGTCGACGTCGAAGGCCCAGACCGCAGGGCGGGCGGCCGCGCCGCCGTTCACGGGCACCCGTTCACAGGCGACCAGGTCACCGTTCGCCGACGATGCGGTCGAGCAGAGCTGCGCGTGAGGCGAGGCAACGCGCCAGCAGATGGGCCCGGTACACGTACCGATGGGGCGTGGCCTCGCTGGTGAAACCGATCGCGCCGTGGATCTGGACCGCACCCTCGGTGTTCAGCCGGGCGGCCTCGTCGGCGGCGTACTTTGCGATCGCCGCCTCGGTAGCGGCCGCGGGCAGGCGATCGCGCACGGCGACGGCGGCGAAGCTCACCTGGGCGAACGCGCCGTCGGCGCGCACGGCCATGTCCGCGCACCAGTGCTTGATCGCCTGGTTGACACCGATCGGCTTGCCGAACTGCACCCGCTGGCCGGCGTAGGCCACGGCGACGTCCAACGCCGCCTCGGCCACGCCTACCGCGCTGGCGGCGGCGAGCACGAGGCCGTGCGCGAAGACCGGCGCGGAGACCGCCCCGACGGCGGCGACCGCGGTCAGGCCCGTCGCCCGGCCCCGGCCGGTCGTGACCGACCCCTCCACGGGATCGATCGGCACGACACGGCAGCCGTCGAACGGCACGAGCGCCGCCTGCCCGTCATCGCACACCAGCACGAGGCGCGCGCCGTGGGTGTGCACCACCGAGAGGTCGGCGGTGACCGTCGCGCCGATCGTCGCCTGGCCGATCGGCGTGCCGAGAGCCACCCTCGTCGCTCCCGACACGATGGTGCCGGCCAGCGCCGCATCACCGGCGGCGGCGGCCAGGTGGGCGCCGAGCACGTTCGGCAGGAAGGGTCCTGGAGCGACGCTGCGCCCGAGCTCGCGGAAGAGCATGATCTCCTCCGCGAGGCCGTAGCCCACGCCGCCCACGTCCTCGGCAAGGCCGAGGCCGAGCCAGCCGAGGCCGGCACAGTCACGCCAGAGATCTGGGTCGATCTCCGCGTCGGTGACGACGTGCTCGGCCCCGCGGCCCCGCGCTGGCGCGCGCTCGGCCAGGAACGCTCGCGACGTCGTCGCGATCTCCACCTGCTCGACTCCGGGCATCAGGTCCACGGTGTCAGCTCCGGTCCCGCGGCAGGCCGAGCACGCGCTCGCCGATGATCGTGCGCTGGATCTCGAAGGTGCCGCCGCCCATCCCCGCGGCGAACGATCGCAACCAGGTACCCGTCCATCCGCCTGCACGGAAGCGGTCGACGTAGGCGAGAGCGTCCGGGCCGAGGATGTCCATCGCCAGGCGCGTCAACGCCTGCAGCAGGTTGCCGTACGCGAGCCGGAGCATCGAACCCTCCGGCCCGGGCGCGCCTGTGCGCTGATTGCGCGAGATCGCCCGGTAGGCGGCCGAGCGCAGCACCGTGATCTCGGACTTCAACGCACCGAGACGGCGGGCGTACTCATCGTCGGCCAGGACGGATCGGCGCCCGTCGGGGCCCGTACGGTGCCGAGCTTCGTCGATCAACGAATCGATCAGCTGCATCGTGTGGATGATCTCCGCCAGGAACCCCGTGCCGCGCTCGAGCGACAAGGTCGACATCGCCACGCTCCACCCGTCCCCGATGTCGCCGACCACGTTGGCGACGGGGATGCGCACCTCGTCGTAGAACACCTCGCAGAACTCGGCGCCGCGGTCGAGCGTCGGGATCTGGCGCACCGTGATGCCCGGCGCGTGCATGTCACAGATGACCCACGTGAGTCCCTTGTGGCGCGACGACTCGGGGTCGGTGCGCAACAACAGCTCCTGGTGGTCGGCCAGGTGGGCGAAGCTCGTCCAGATCTTCTGACCGGTGACGACGAGCTCGTCGCCGTCGACCACGGCGCGGGTCTTCAGACTGGCGAGGTCGGAACCGGCGTCTGGCTCGGAGAAGCCCTGGCACCAGACCACCTCGCCGCGCAGGATCCTGGGGAGGTGGAAGGCCTTCTGCTCCTCGCTCGCCCGGGCGATGAGCGTCGGACCGCCGTGGTTGATGCCGACGAAGCAGGCGCCGATCCACGGCGCCTCGACCCGGGCGTACTCCTCGTACCAGATGAGCTGCTGGATGGTCGACAACCCCCGACCGCCGTACTCGGCGGGCCAGGAGATGCCGGCCCACCCCCCGTCGTACTGCGCCCGCTGCCAGGCAAGGTCGAAGTCGCGGCTGTCAGGCTCGTCGCCGTGCGGGCGGGGCTCGGTGGGCACGTGCTCCGCGAGCCACGTGCGGACCTCGTCGCGGAACGTCAGCTCGTCGGCGGTGAAGTGGAGGTCCACCCGAAAAAGGCTAACCCATTTCTTCTGGCGGATGGCCCTCCCGGAGGAGCGCCTCGTACTCACCGAGCGCTTCGTCGATCAAGCGGGCGACCCGCCCCACGTCGGCGAGCTTGGTCGGGTCGGCCATCACGCCGAGATCGAGCCACGGCCCGTTGCGACGCGAGGTGATGTTGAGGAACCGTCCGCTCCCGAGGATCGGCACCGGGTGGTTGGATCGCTGCACGAACCCGGCGTAGCTCCGGGCACCGGCGGGGCCCGGCACGTTCGACAGCGAGACGTTGCCGGGCAGCAGCGCGCTGCCGTCGGCCGACCGCTCGGCAAACCTCGCGCGTCGATCGCGCGGACCGTACGGGCGCTCGGGTTGATCGAGCATCGCCTCGTCCCACGGCGTGCGGACGCGCTCGTCGGCCATCGATGCCTGGATCGCCGCGAGTCGGTCCAAGGGGTCGGCCAGGTGCGTGGCAAGGTGCGGATGCAGCGCCACGATCCGGTTGCCGAACTCGCCGTGCTCGGGCCGCCGGTAGCTGCGTGCCGAGTTCACGACGATCGGTGTGTCGGGCAGGTCGTCGAGCTCGATGAGGTGCCGGCGCAGAGCGCTCGACGCCAGAGCGAGGAACACGTCGTTCACCGTGGCACCGGCGCGTCGACCGACCTCGCGGACGCGTTCGAGCGACAGACTCAGCCGCGTGTACACGCGCTCGGTCGACGTCGGCCCTGAGCGGGCGAGGACCGGCGTGCGCGCCCTTGGCGGCAGCGTGCCACCCGCCAGCATCGCCTTCGCCTCGTCGATCTGTGCTCGCTTCTCGGCGCGCCAAGGTTCCTCGGCGCCGAAGCGTGCCGCGGCCGCCGCCCGCCACTCGTCGGGCGGCAGCGGACGACCGGGCTCGCGCGACGCGGTAGCGGGAGGCGATTCGTCGCTGAGGCGCGCGAGCAGGGACTGGAAGCCAACGCCATCCGTGACCGAGTGGTGCACCGTGAACAGCAGCGCGCAGCGCCCGTCGCCGGTCGACTCGAAGACGACGAGCCGGAACGGCGGGCGGCTGAGGTCGAGCCGGCGCATGCTCGCCGCGGCGGCCGCCGCGTGGAGGCCGTCCCGGTCGATCGGCTCGGGGCGCCTCTCGATGTGCGCGACCGGGTCGCAGTCGCTGACGTCGACCCACACGTCCGAGTCGTAGCCTTCGGGCGACTGCTGCAGCACGGCCAGCAGCGGCGTGTTCGCCAGGCGGGTCAGGACGTGGTCGCTGAGCACCTCGTGCACAGGGCGATCGAGCCCCGCCGGGATCTCCAGCTCGATGAGCGCGCCAATCTGCATCGGCGTCGACGGCGTGTCGCTCAACACCATGAAGTGGTCGTCCGTGCGCAGCCGACGAACGCCTGACGGCCAGTTGTCGTTGGTCGGCGATCGATCAGCCACGGCACACCTCGGATCTGTCCACCCGGTCTAGCTGAGGTGGAGCCCGCCGTCGACGTGGAGCGTGTCGCCCGTCACGAAGCGGGCGCGCTCCGAGCACAGGAACAACGCCCCCTCGGCCACGTCGCTCGGCCCGCCCTCGACCTTCAGCGGTCGGCGCTTGGCGGCCTCTGCCCTCAGCCGCTCGTCCATCACGCCGGTCATGTCGGTCGGCACCGCCGGCGAGATCGAGTTCACGCGGATCCCGAACTTGCCCAGCTCCTTGGCCGCCGAGAGCGTCACCGCGTGGAGCCCGGCCTTCGACGCGGCGTACGCCACCTGGCCCACGTTGCCGCGCTCGCCGGCCCACGAGATCACGTTGAGCACGGCGCCGCCACCGCCCTGCTTCATCACGCGGGCGGCGGCCCGCAGCACCGCGAACGGACCCGAGAGGTTCGTTGCCAGTGTGGCGTCCCACCGCTCATCGGTGACCCCCGTGACGAAGTTGTCCACGGCGACGCCGGCGTTGTTGACGACGATGTCCAGCCGCCCGAACGCAGCGATCGCCGCGGCGACGAGCGCGTCGGCGGCCCCGGGGGAGGAGATGTCGCCGGCGTGGCCCACCGCGTGACGCAGCTCGGCGGCGACTGCGCCACACGTGGATGTCTCGCGGCCGTGGATGACGACCGATGCACCCTCGGCGGCGAACCGCTCGGCGATGGCCCGCCCGATCCCTCGTGTCGAGCCGGTGACGATGGCGACCTTGCCGTCGAGCTCGCCCATCGGTGATTCCCCCGTCCGACCTCGCTGGTCCGCGCGCGGTCGAGAATATATTAACCTATTTCAGGGAGCTGACGCTCGGACGATCGCCAGCGATTGCTAGGAGGGAGCGCGCGATGACGACGGCCGGACCGGTGGAGTGGATCGAGGCCAACTGGCGGCCCGACCTCACCCTCGGCGACTGGTGGGACCGGCTCTTCGACGCCGGCTACGCGTTCCCCGCATGGCCGGCCGGGCTCGGCGGCTCAGGGGCCGGCCCAGCCGAAGTGCGGGCGGTGAGCGGCGCCCTCGCCTCCGCTGGAGTGATCGGCCCGCCGGCCGGGAACGGGCCGAACATGGGCGGGCCGACCGTGCTCGCCCACGGCACCCGTGAGCAGCAGGATCGCTTCGTCGCACCGATGGGTCGCGGCAAGCACCAGTGGTGCCAGCTGTTCAGCGAACCGGGCGCCGGTTCCGACCTCGGTTCGCTCCAGACCAAGGCCGTGGCCGACGGCGACACGTTCGTGGTCAGCGGGCAGAAGGTGTGGTGCAGCGGCGGTCGCTACAGCGACTGGGGGATCCTCATGGCCCGCACCGATCAGACGGCGCCGAAGCACAAGGGCATCTCGTTCTTCCTGTTCGACATGAAGCTGCCTGGGGTCGACATCCGCCCGCTGAAGCAGATGACCGGCGAGGCGGAGTTCGACGAGGTGTTCTTCGACGACGTGCGCATCCCGGCCTCCTCGCTGCTCGGCCCGCTGCACGGGGGGTGGATGGTCGGTATGGCCACGCTCACGAACGAGCGCGGGTCGATCGGCACCGCATCGATCTCGCTCGGTCGGCGCATGGACAAGCTCATCGGGCAGCTCCGCGCCGCAGCCGACGACGGCGACGGCATCGACGGGGTGACCCGCGATTCGCTCATGAAGCTCGTGAGCACCGGCCGGGCCATGACGATGCTGGCGGGGCGGCAGGGGCCATCGGCCTCGACCGCCTCGTCGCTGCTGAAGCTCGGCATCACCGAGCTCAGCTTCGCCTCCGCCGAGGCCCGGGTCGGTCTCGCCGGGCCGCAGGCGATGCTCGCGGGGAACGACGCGATCCAGGGGCTGCTCGCCGCACCTGGCGGCCGGATCGCCGGTGGCACGAGCCAGATCCAGCGCAACCTCATCGGCGAGCGTCTGCTCGGGCTGCCGGCCGAGCCGAAGCCTGCCAAGGCCTGACGCGCAGCCGAGCCGCGGTCCCAAGCCGGTTCTGGCGTGGCTGGGCGCCGTTCTGGCGTAGCTGGGCGTCGTTCTGGCGTGGCTCGGCCGGCAAATCCGAGACGGAGCCACGCCAGAACGAGCGGATCTCACGCCAGAAGCCACGCCGGGGGTCACCGGCCGAGCCGCCCGCACGACTCAAGCGTCGACACAAATGAGTCGATGGCCCTACGTGCACGGTCTGCGTGAGCTGGTCCTCGCCCACCATCCCCCGGAGGCATACGAGCGCTGCGTCGTCATCGACGGGCGGCACGTGTGCCGGCGTTGCAGCGTCCTCTATCCGATCGCATTCACGGTGCTCGGCCTCTCGCTGGCCGGTCTCCACTGGTCAGCGGCACTTGACCGGCTGCTCCTTCTGTCACTCCCTTTGCCAGTTGTTCTCGAGTTCGTGCTCGAGCAGCTAGGGGTGATTCGGTACTCGGCCCGCCGGCAGGTGGCGCTCACCGCCATCGCTGCGCTCGCGCTCGGACAGGGCTTCGCTCGCTACCTCGCTCATGGGCGAGACGGCGTCTTCTGGGCGATGGTGGCC
>JAYUAM010001021.1:0-2791 GCA_043741295.1 Acidimicrobiia bacterium | reverse complement strand
TGTCGGCCCCGACGATCGCCAAGATCTTCTCGCGAACCATCAAGACCTGGGATGACGCGGCGATCGCCGCCGACAACCCGGGCGCCAAGCTCCCGGCTACCGCGATCACCGTCGTGCACCGCTCCGACGGCTCAGGCACCACGGACAACTTCACGAAGTTCCTGGTTGCCGGCGGTGGAGCGGACTGGGCGCTGAAGAGCGGCTCCACCGTGGAGTGGCCGGCCGACACGACGGCCGGCAACGGCAACGCCGGCGTCGCCCAGGCGGTCAAGGCGACCGACGGCGCGATCGGCTACGTCGACCTCTCCGACGCGGTCGCCGGAGGACTCAAGTTCGCATCGGTGAAGAACAAGGCCGGCAAGTTCGTGGAGCCGACGTCGGAAGCCGGTTCCACGGCCGGCGACGGCGTCACCGTGAAGGACAACCTCACGTTCTCCTCGGTGTGGGCCGACGGCGACGGGTCGTACCCGATCACGGCGCCGAGCTGGGTGATCGTGTACGCCAAGCAGACCGACGCCGCCAAGACCGCCGCGCTCAAGGCGTACCTGAACTACCTCCTCACGGACGGCCAGAAGACCCTGAAGGACCTCGACTACGCGCCGCTCCCGGCGTCGTTGCAGGCCAAGGCCATCGCCCAACTCGCCAAGATCGTCGCCGGCTGACGTCGTCGCCGACGACCCGCCCGCTGACGCCTACGCTGCATCGACGATGAGCACCGACCCGACGGCCCTCCGCTCGGTTGCCCTGGCCGACCGCGCCCGTGGTGACCGGCCCGAGCCGTCGATCACCGGGCGGCGGTCGCTCGGCGACCGGGGGTTCGAGCTGGCTGCGCTGCTGGCCGGCCTCTCGGTGCTCGCCATCCTGGCGCTCATCGCCGTGTCGACCACAAAGGAGGCGTGGCCGATCCTCAGTGACCGGCCAGGCCAGTTCTTCTTCTCGACGAGATGGGCCCCGAACGACAACCACTTCGGTGTGCTCGCGTTCGTGTACGGCTCGGTCGTCACGTCGGCGGTCGCCATCTTTCTCGCCGTCCCGGTGAGCATCGGCGTGGCGTTGTTCGTCACCGAGATCGCCCCGCGTTGGCTCCGCCGGCCGGTGGTCTACATGCTCGACCTGCTCGCCGTGATCCCGTCAGTCGTGTTCGGACTGTGGGGCGTGCTCGTGCTCGCCAAGCCGGCGGGCCGCTTCTACCAGCACGTGTCCGACGCGCTCGGCGGCGTGCCGCTCCTCGGCAGCCTCTTCGGGGGGAAGGCCAGCGGGGTGTCGTTCTTCACGGCTGGGCTGATCCTGGCGATCATGATCCTGCCGATCATCTCCTCGCTCACCCGTGAGGTGTTCGCCACCACGCCGCAGGCCGAGAAGGAAGCGGCCCTCGCGCTCGGCGCCACCCGGTGGGAGATGATCCGCGGCGCGGTGTTCCCGCATTCGAAGGGCGGCATGGTGGGCGCGATCACCCTCGGCCTCGGGCGGGCGATGGGCGAGACGATCGCCGTCGCTCTCGTCATCGGCTCGAGTGCGCAGGTCACCTCACGACTGTTCTCCACCGGTGATTCGCTGCCGGCGGTGATCGCCAACCAGTTCGGTGAGGCCAGTGGTCTGGCCCGCGCCGCGCTCATCGGCTGCGGCGTGGTGCTCTTCGCGCTGACGGTCGTCGTGAACATCACCGCAACCCGGCTCGTGCAGCGCTCGATCCGCAAGAGCAGGGGAGCCTGACGTGGCCGGCCCCGCCGAGATGTTCCGCCCCGATCTCCGCCCGCGCCGCACTGCCCGCACCGCGCGCAACGCGCTCGCCACCGCGGTGATCACCGGTGCGGTGCTCGTCGTGCTCGTGCCGGTTGTGGCTGTCGTCGGCACGGTGGTCGCCAAGGGTGCGCACTCGATCTCGTGGGCGTTCCTGACCAAGTCGATTCCGTCGGTGCGTCGCAAGGGCCCTGGTATGGGTCCGGCCGTCGTTGGCACGCTGCTCATGACGGGGATGGCGAGCCTGATGGCGATACCGCTCGGTGTCATGGGTGCCGTGTACCTCCACGAGTACGCCAACACCGGCCGCCTGGCCGCCGTGCTGCGGTTCCTCGCCAACGTGATGACCGGTGTGCCGTCGATCGTGATGGGCCTGTTCATCTTCACCATCTGGGTGCTGCGCTTCGGGACGTCGGGCATCTCGGGGTTCGCCGGTTCGCTGGCCCTCGCCTGCCTGATGTTGCCGATCGTGATCCGCTCGTCGGAGGAGATGCTCCGCCTGGTACCCGACCAACTGCGGGAGGCGTCGTTGGCGCTCGGCACGAGCAGGGCCCGTACCATCGTCACCGTCGTGCTGCCCGCTGCGCTCCCTGGCATCTCGAGCGGTGTGCTCCTCGCCGTCGCCCGTGCGGCCGGCGAGACGGCGCCGCTGCTCTTCACGATCCTGACCGTCACCAAGACGAACGTGAACCCGTTCTCCGGCCCGAACACCGCGTTGTCGACCCAGATCTTCGCCAACGCCCAGCAGCCGTTTCCCGGTGCTCAGGCGCGGGCATGGGGCGCCGCGCTCACCCTCGTGGCCATCGCCTTCACCCTCACCCTGGTCTCTCGGGTGCTCGTGGCCCGTTTCGATCCGCTCCGTCCGGCCCGCTGATCCCGTGACCGCCAACGAACCGCCCACCGAATCTGCATCCGTACCTGCATCCGTACCTGCGTCCGCACCTCAGGAGAGCACCGTGTCGTCGAGTTCGTCATCGCCAGGAGTCACGATCTCGCGGCCGGTCGCGGCAGCCCGGTCGACCGGCGCGTCGACGGCCGGGTCGGTCAGCGG
>JAYUAM010001020.1:0-2794 GCA_043741295.1 Acidimicrobiia bacterium | reverse complement strand
CCCCGATGAGCACGGCCACCACGGCGCCCACGATGCCGACGATGAGCGGCGCGCGGCGAGAGGCGCGAGGTGCCACCGCAGCCTCGACGCCGACCGGTGCGGCGTCCATCACAGGCGCGTCCGCCGCAACGCCATCGTCCGCCTCAGACATCGACCGCTCCGCTCAGCGCCCCGGACCCGCCACGCGCGAGGACGGCCGCCAGCTCGTCGTCGTGACTTCTCGTCGACACTGCGGAATCGGGCACGGGCGCCGACGTGGGCGACCCGGGCTTGCGGCGTCGTCCCGGGAACGCGGCCAGGAACGTGCCGAAGAACATGGTGCCGCCGCCGATCCACAGCCACATCGCCATCGGCATCACGAGCACCTTGATCACGGCCGCCGTCGCGTTCGTCGTGTCCTTGCCCATCACGTCGCCGTTCTCCAGCGTGAGGTACACGTCGTTGGCGAACCCGGTGCGCACCGACGGCGTGAGCACCGGCGTGCCGCTGGCGATGAACAGCGTGTAGGCAGGGCGCAGCTCGTAGCGCCCGTCGACCGTGACGCGGGCCTTGAGCTTCGCCGTCGTCCGGTCCTCGCTGCGCACGATGCCCTGGTACGTGAACGTGTGCCCGAGCCTCGTCGCCGTCTGCCCCGGCGTCATCCGTAGCTCGGCCGTGCGCTGATGCCCGGTGGCGGCCGTGAGGGCGACGGCGACGATGATCACGCCGAGGTGCACGATCATGCCCCCGTTCGCACGCCCGAGCAGACCGCGCAGGCCTTGCAGGCGCGTGGCGAGCACGAGCTGGCGCAGCGCCGCACCAGCGGCGAACCCGCCGAGGCCGAAAGCCACCATCGTCATCAACCCGCGGGCACCCACGGCATAGGCCACAGCCAACGCACCGACCCCGCACCAGGCCGGCCAGAAGAGCCGCTCGCGCAGCAGCTCGCCCGACGCCTTGCGCCACGGCAGCACCGGCGCGATCGCCATCAGGGTGAGCAGGCACAGCCCGAGCGGCGCCGCCATCGAATCGAAGAACGGGCGTCCCACCGTGAGCTTGCGACCGTGCAGCGCCTCGCCGATCAGGGGGAACACGGTGCCGAGCAGCACGATGAACGCGAACGCGGCGAAGAGCACGTTGTTCGCTAGGAACGCGCCCTCGCGCGAGATCGGGGAGTCGATCGTGCCCGGCGATCGCAGCTTGTCGCCGCGCCAGCCGATCAGGCCGAGCGACACGGCCACGACGAGCGTGAAGAACGTGAGCAGGTACGGCCCGATGTGGCTGTTGCTGAACGCGTGCACGCTGTCGATCACGCCCGAGCGCGTGAGGAACGTGCCCAGGATCGTGAGGCTGAACGTGGCCGCGAGCAGCGACAGGTTCCACACGCGCAACATGCCGCGCCGCTCCTGCATCAGCACCGAGTGCAGGTACGCGGTGCCGGTGAGCCACGGCAGGAAGCTGGCGTTCTCCACCGGGTCCCACGCCCAGAACCCGCCCCAGCCGAGCACCTCGTAACTCCACCACGAGCCGAGCACGATGCCGAGCGTGAGGAACGCCCAGGCCACGAGCGTCCAGCGCCGCGTCTCCAGCAGCCACCCCTCGCCGACGCGCCCGGTGGCGAGGGCGGCGATGGCGAAGGCAAACGGCACGGTGAAGCCTACGTAACCGAGGTAGAGCATCGGCGGGTGGAACAGCATGAGCGGATGGTTCTGCAGCAGCGCGTTCGGCCCCGGCCCGTCGAAGTTGATCGGCACGAGCGCCCGACGGAACGGGTTGGCCGGCCCGATCATGAGGATGAAGAAGAACGCGCTCACGGCCAGCATCGTGGCCGTCGCCCAACCGACGAGCGCGTCGTCGCGGCGGCCGCGGAAGCGCCAGAGCACAAGCGAGAGGTAGCCAGCGAGGATCAACATCCAGAGCAGGATCGAACCCTCGAGCGACGACCACACCGCGGCGATGTTGAACAGGCGCGGCGTGCGCGACGAACCGACGTGCTGCACGTAGGCCACCGTGTAGTCGCGCTGGATCATCGCCCGTTCCATCACGGCGAAGGCGACGACCGACATCGCCACCACGGTCCACGCGTAGATGCGGGCGGTGCGGGCCAGCCGGGGCAGGCCGCGCACGAGCGACACGGCCATCGTGACGAAGCCGAGGACGGCCGCCGCCACCCCGGCGGCGATGGCGCCGGTACCGAGGACGAGGTTCACGGCGCGGGGTAGTCCTTCACGCGATCGGGGTTCTTGGCGACGTACTTCTCGTCGTGCTTGACGAGCAGTCGGTCGGCCAGGAACGTGGCGCCCACCATGTGGCCTTCGACCACGACCGGGATGCTCTCCCGGAAGATGCCGTTCGGCTCGCTGTCGAGGCTCACCGGGATCGAGGTGCCGTTGTAGGCGACGGTGAACGTGGTCGGCGGCCCGTGAACCACCGAACCCGTCACCACCGCTCCCTGCAACCGGAAGCGCTTGCTACCGCTGCACTCCGAGCGGTGGCCGACCTCGTCGGCGTTGCAGAAGAACATCGTGGCGTTCGAGAGGAACTGCCACACCACGAAGCCTGCGGCCACGAGCACGAGGGCGAGCAACGCCGGGGCCGCCAGCTTGCGCTTGCGCGGCGCGATGATCGGCCCGCTGGCGCGCGGGGTGAGGTCGACGCCGACCGCCATCGGAACGGCGGCAACCGTCGGCGCGTCCGGGTCGTCGAGCGGGTCGAGCGACCCGTCGTCGGACGTCGTCACGTCCACGGTCGGTCCTTCATGGGCACCTGGCGGGCCAGCCGGCGGCCGCGGGCGACGAGCCGCCACGCCACGACG
>JAYUAM010001019.1:0-6596 GCA_043741295.1 Acidimicrobiia bacterium | reverse complement strand
CGGTGATCGTCCGGCCCGACGCCCTCCGTCTTCGGCGGGCGAGTGCCTCGCTCGCCATTGCCGACGCGGTGAGGCAGGCGCTGCACGACGCACGTCGGGCGCCCTTGTCCGCGAGCCCCACGTTGACGAGTGAACGGGCCGACGAGCTCGTTGCCGACGTGCAGGCATCGCGCTCGGATCGCTGACCCTCGTGGATGCATTCGACGCGGACGTCCTGATCTACGCGGCTGTCGCCGGCCACCCGTTCGGCCGACGCGTTCGAGCGCTGTTTCCGACCGAACCGCTCGACGGCGACGAGGTCGCCGGCATCGGATCGGTGCTGCTGGTGCCTGAAGTCCTGAGCAAGCCGTTGCGCGAACGACGCGACGGCGAGGTCACGGAGCTCGCAGCGCTCCTAGCGCGACTGGAACTGCGCCCGACGGACGCGGCGACCGCCGCGCTCGCAACGTCCTTCCGCGCGGCTTACGGGCTGCGCACGGCCGACGCCGTGCACCTCGCGACCGCGGTGATCGCCGGCGCCGATCGGTTCGTGACCAACAACACGACGGACTTCCCGCGAGCGATCGTCGAGATCGACGTGATCTACCCCGCCGACCTGAACGAACCGCCCTGAGCAGCCCTATGGACGCACGGGTCGGGCTTCCGCCCGGCGAGGGCTCCGCCTGCTAGGAACTGCGCCGTGAGCGGCGTGCAGTCGGTGGACCGGGCGTTCGCCATCCTGCGCGCCCTGGCGTCGGGGCCGGCGGGTGTGACGGAGCTCGCCGACCGGGTCGGCCTTCCGAAGTCGACCGTCTCACGCATGCTGTCCACGCTCGAGGCGAACGGGGCGGTCGAGCAGACCGCTGGGGGCGGGCCGTACCAGCTCGGTCCGCTGATCGACGAGATCGCCAAGACGCTCGGACCGAGCCGCACGCTCGTCGATCTCGCCCGGCCGGTGCTCGACGAGCTGACGAAGGTCGTCGGCGAGGCGGCGGGCATCGCCGTGCTCGACGGGCGCGACGTGCTGTGCGTGCTCGAGGTGAAGGCCGAGAGCGAGATCCAGGTGCGCGACTGGACGGGCACCCTCGCCCCGTTGCACACGGTGCCCGCCGGGCTGCTCTTCCTCACCGCCTTCTCCGACCTCGAGCTCGATCGCTACCTGGCCGGCGATCTCGTCGCGACCACCGATCGCACGATCACCGGTCCGAAGGCGATCCGGCGACGCCTGGCCGACATCGGCCGCGTCGGAAGCGTCTGGGTCTACGGCGAGTTCAGCGCCGACCTCAACTCGGTCGCGGCGCCGATCTTCGGCGCCGACGGCCGGATGGTCGCGGCCCTGCACGTGCACGGGCCCTCGTTCCGCTACCCGGTCGCCGGCCGGGCCGACGCCGTCGCTGCCCTCGTCCGCGACATGGCCGCCCGGCTGTCCGCCCGGCTCGCCTGAGGCGGGACCGGGCGGCGCCGGCGCCGGTCACCCGCCGGCGTCGCCCGCCGACGCCGGTCGCCCGCCGACCCGGAACTTCGGTGAGTTGACGTCGGCCAGCGACGACAGGTCACCGAAGTTCGTCCGGCCCAACCCCGAGCGCCTCCCCTTCGGACGGCACGCCCGGAGCTGCCCGGTGACAAAGCCCTTCGCCAGGGCGTACACTTTCCACCTGTCGGCATCGTTCCGCATCGCGAACAAGCGGGCGGCGCGACTCACACGGCATTCCGGTCCGCACCAGGAGATCTCATGAGCGACGATGACGACATCGACCTGGCGAGCCTGAGCGACGACGATCTCGTCCATCAGATGCACGACGACCTCTACGACGGCCTCGCCGAGGAGATCCTCGAGGGGACGACGATCCTGCTCGATCGCGGATGGTCGGCCGATCGCGTGCTCAACGATGCACTCGTCGAGGGGATGCGCATCGTCGGCATCGACTTCCGTGACGGCATCCTGTTCGTTCCCGAGGTGCTGCTGTCGGCCAACGCGATGAAGGGCGGCATGAACATCCTGCGGCCGCTACTCGCAGAGACGGGTGCAGAACCGATCGGCAGGGTCGTCATCGGCACGGTCAAGGGCGACATCCACGACATCGGCAAGAACCTCGTGGCGATGATGCTCGAAGGCGCCGGGTTCGAGGTGTTCGACATCGGCATCAACTCCGACGTTGACAAGTACCTCGCCGCCCTCGAGCTGCACAAGCCCGACATCCTCGGCATGTCGGCGCTGCTCACCACGACGATGCCGTACATGAAGGTCGTGATCGACACCCTCGAAGCAAAGGGCCTGCGCGAGAAGTACATCGTGCTGTGCGGTGGCGCCCCGCTGAACGAGGAGTTCGGCAAGGCCATCGGCGCCGACGCCTACTGCCGCGACGCGGCCGTGGCCGCCGAGACGGCCAAGGAGCTCGTCGGCGCCCGTCGCCTGCGTCGGGCCGAACCGCCGGGACCGTCGGTCGCGTGAGCGCGGCCCCGACGCCCGCTCTCGGCCCGCTCGTGCTCGCCTGCGGCGCACTCGCCACGGAGCTGCGCGCCGTCCTGGCGGGCGCCCCCGAGCGCGGTGTTGAGGTACGCTACCTGCCGGCCAACCTGCACAACCGACCCGAGGGCATCGTGCCTGCCCTCACCGGCCTGCTTGCCGGTGTGCCCGCCGAGCGCGAGGTGCTGATCGCCTATGCCGACTGCGGCACGGGCGGCCTGCTCGACGTGCTCGTCGACAGCCGGCCGAACACGCGCCGGCTGCCGGGCGCGCACTGCTACGAGCTGTTTGCCGGCGGCGAGCTGTTCGCCGCCCTGCACGACGCCGAGCCCGGCACCTTCTACCTCACCGACTTTCTGGCCAAGCACTTCGAACCGCTGGTGTGGCAGGGCCTCGGGCTCGACCGCCACCCGCAGCTCGCGGCGATGTACTTCGGCAACTACACCCGCGTCGTGCTGCTGTCACAGTCCACCGACCCGGCCGTGGTGGCCGCCGGCCGTGACGCCGCCGAACGGCTCGGGCTGACCTTCGAGCACCGCCACGTGGGCCTGGCGCACCTGGCCGACGCCGTCGCGGTGACGATCCGTCGCCATCGGGCAGCCGACGAACGGGCCGCCTGAATGCCGCGGCCGGGGCGCAACGCCAACTCACCCGAGATCGTCGTGATCTGGTGGCGTGACATCCCGTGCCAGGTCAACGGCCAGCTCGGCCGCGAGCGCCAACAGGTGGTGCTCGGCGCCAAGTTCCAGCGCGCCGTCGACCGGGCGAAACGCAAGGCCGGCATCACCACCGCCAACGAGGACGTCGCCCAGTGGCGGCGGATCAGTCGACCGTGCGGTGCCGATCTCGTCGCCGAGGCGGCGGCCGAGGCCAAGCAGATCTCGAAGGACTACACGATCGACCGCCTCGGCAAGCTCGCCTTCCGCGGCGGCTTCGAGATCGACTCACCGCTCATCCCCGTCGCGGGCAAACCCGAGGACACACCATGACCCACACCGTCGTCAGCTCGGCCACCCGCGAGGTGGTCATCGGGTTCGACCGCCCCTTCGTGATGATCGGCGAGCGCATCAACCCGACCGGGCGCAAGCTGCTCGCGGAGGAGATGAAGAACGGCGACTTCAGCCGTGTCGAGGCCGATGCACTCGCCCAGGTGGCGGCGGGCGCGCACATGCTCGACGTCAACGCCGGCATCCCGCTCGCCGACGAGCCGGCGCTGCTGGCCAAGGCGATCCAGCTCGTGCAGTCGGTCACCGACGTGCCGCTCTCGATCGACTCCTCGATCATCGCCGCCCTCGAAGCCGGCCTCGCCGTGTACAAGGGCAAGCCGCTCGTCAACTCGGTCACGGGCGAGGACGAAGTGATGGAGCGCGTCCTGCCGCTCGTGAAGCGCTACGGCGCCGCGGTCGTGGCGATCTCGAACGACGAGACTGGCATCAGCGAGGACCCCGACGTGCGCTTCGGCGTCGCCCAGCGGATCGTCAACCGCGCCGCCGACCACGGCATCCCTCCGTCCGACATCGTCGTCGATCCGCTCGTGATGCCGATCGGGGCGATGGGCACCGCCGGCCAGCAGGTGTTCAGGCTCCTCGGCCGCCTGCGCGACGAGCTGCATGTGAACACCACGTGCGGCGCGTCGAACGTGAGCTTCGGTCTGCCGCAGCGCAACATGATCACCGGCACGTTCCTGGCGATGGCGATCGCCTCGGGCATGACGTCGGCGATCATGAACCCGATGCATCCCGAGGTGCTCGACTGCGTGATGGCCGCCGACGTGCTCGCCGGCAACGACCTCAACTGCGCGGCGTGGATCCGGGCCAAGCGCGAGTTCAGCCCCACCGCCGTCGAGGGCACCGGCCGCCGACGCGGCGGTCGCGCCGGGCGCGTCTGACCCTCTTCCCTTCAGCTGCCCGCATGACCACGCTCGACGAAACGCCGGCCGACACGGAGACGGTGCGCGTCGTGTTCACACCGAGCGGCCTGTCGGGCATCGTCGCCGCCGGCACCGACGCGCTCGCTGCCGCCCGCCACCTGGGCGTCGACCTCGACTCGGTGTGCGGTGGTCGGGGCATCTGCGGGCGCTGCGCCGTGACGCCGGCATGCGGCAGCTTCCCGAAGTGGGCGATCGATGTCGCGGCCGACGCCCACGGCTCCCGCAACGCCGTCGAGGACACCTACGCCGGGCGGCGTGGCCTGGGCGAGGGCCTGCGGCTCGGCTGCCAGCTGGCGCTGCGGGCCGACGCCGTGATCGACGTGCCGGCATCGAGCCAGGTGCACCGGCCGGTGGTGCGCAAGTCGATCGAGCTCGGCGACCTGCAGATCGACCCGGTGGTCCACCTCTACTACGTGAGCGTGCCGGCGGCCGAGCTCGGGCTCAACGGTCCCGGTCAGGCGCGCGGCGCCGACGCCAGCGCCGCCGAGCGGTTGCTCACCGCCCTCGCCCACGACCACGGCGTCGGCGCCGTCACGAACGTTGGCGCCGACGTGGACGGCTCCGGACCTGCAGGGTCGGCCGGGCACGTCCGCGGCGCCGACGGAACCGGGCCGGGCGGTGCGCTCGGACTACCCGTGCGGGTCCTCCCCGAACTTCACCGGGCCACCGCCTCGCCCGCTGAGGGCACGACGGTCGCCGTGTGGAACGGCCGGCGGGTGATCGCGGTGTGGCCGGGCTACGTCGACGCGGCGTACGGCGTGGCCGTCGACATCGGCTCCACGACCGTCGCCGGCCACCTGCTCGACCTCGCCACCGGTGAGGTCGTGGCGTCGGCCGGCGTGATGAACCCGCAGATCCGCTTCGGCGAGGATCTGATGAGCCGCGTCTCGTACGTGATGATGAACCCGGGCGGCGACGTGGCACTGACGACCGCCATCCGCCAGGCGCTCGACGACCTCGTCGGCTCGCTCGTGTCCGGCGCGCCCGCCGAACGAAACGTCACCCGTGACCTCGTGCTCGACGTCGTGCTCGTCGGCAACCCGATCATGCACCACATCGTGCTCGGCATCGATCCGACGCCGCTCGGCGGAGCGCCGTTCGAGCTGGCGGTAAGCACGGCCGTGCACGGCGCCGCCGGCGACGTCGGGATCGACGCCCCGAACGCCACGCTGTACGTCGCCCCGTGCATCGCCGGGCACGTCGGCGCCGACACGGCCGGCGCGATCCTGTCGGAGGGGCCGCACCGGTCGAGCGCGGTGCAGCTTCTGATCGACGTGGGCACGAACGCCGAGATCGTGCTCGGCAACGACGAGCACCTCTACGCCGCGTCGAGCCCCACCGGCCCGGCGTTCGAGGGCGCCCAGGTGAGCTGCGGGCAGCGGGCGACGATCGGGGCGATCGAGCGCGTGCGCATCGACCGCGCCACGCTCGAGCCGCGCGTCAAGGTGATCGGCAGCGACCTCTGGTCCGACGACCCCGACTTCGACGCGGTGGTCATCGAAACCGGAATCTCGGGCGTGTGCGGGTCGGGGATCATCGAGGTGATCGGGGAGCTGTACCTCTCGGGGATCATCGGAGTCGACGGGATGTTCGACGGCACGTTGGCCGACGCGAACCCTCGCGTCGTCGCCGACGGGCGGACGTTCTCCTACGTGCTGTGCGACGCCGGCGAGCACGGTCGCGGCGCCGACGAGCCTCGCCTGTGCATCACCCAGAACGACGTGCGCGCCATCCAGCTCGCCAAGGGCGCGCTGCGCGCCGGCATCGAGCTGCTGCGCGAGATCTCCGGGTTCGAACGGCTCGACGACGTACGCCTGGCCGGCGCCTTCGGTGCCCACATCGACCCGCTCTACGCCCTCGTGCTCGGCCTCGTGCCCGACGTCGAGGTCGCGTCCGTGCACGGTGTCGGCAACGCCGCCGGCGCCGGCGCGGCCCGCGCCCTGCTGTCGCGCGCCCAGCGGGCCGAGATGGAGTCGACCGTCGCCGCCGTGACCAAGATCGAGACGGCCACCGAGCCGCGCTTCCAGCAGCACTTCGTCGACGCGATGGGCTTCCCGCACTCGTCGGCACCGACGCCACTGCTCGCCGCGGCGATCACGCTGCCCGAGCGCAAGCACGGCATGGGCGCCGACGGGCAAGATGGCGGGCGCCGACGCGGGCGCCGCGTGCGGAACCCAACCGAATCGACCGAATCACCGATCACAACTGCGGCAACCGAGG
>JAYUAM010001018.1:0-2797 GCA_043741295.1 Acidimicrobiia bacterium | reverse complement strand
AAGACGATGTACTTCGACGAGCCCGACGCCGACGCCACCCGGCCCACGATCCCGCTGTCGGCCGGCATCGCGCTCGGTCTGGCGGTGGCGTTCACGCTTGTGATCGGCGTCGTGCCGAGCCTGCTCCTGAACGCCGCCCAACACGCCCTCCCCACCCTCGCCGGCCGCTAGCGGGCTCGTCTACTCGGGGAGGCCGGGCCGGTCGTTGGGTCGGCCGGGTCGACCGGTCGGTCGCATGCCAAGTTCTCGGCACCTCCTGTTCCGGTCTCCGGGACGATCGGTGCCGAGAACTGAACGCCGCCAAGCACGCCCTGCCGACTGATCGGCCGGTCGCGCGGTCTCGTCCGGACGAGCGGACCGGCTCCGGAATCCGGCGAACGTGTGGTGAAACCGGCGCTCGGCAGTCACAGCGCTCGGAACTGGCTACACGACCCCGGTGGTTCGGGGATCATGGAAGGTGATGACGGACGCGACAGCTGGCGATCTCGACGGGGCACTCCCGGCCGTGGTGACCGTGACGACGGTCGACGACCCGACGAGCTTGTACCGGCGAGAGCATGGCCGGATGGTGCGGCTCGCTGTTGCGATGGTCGACGTTCCGGCCGTGGCCGAGGAGCTCGTGCAGGACGCGTTCGCCGAGGTGTTCGCCCGGTGGGAGCGGATCGACCACCCCGCCGCATATCTGCGCACGTGCGTGGCGAACCGCTGCCGCAAGGAACTGCGCCATCGCCAACTGTTGCGGCGAACGGCGGTGCCCGCCGTCGACGAGGCAATTGCCGCCGCGGTCGACGGTCCGGCCCGGTTGATGCTCGACGTCGTGCGGGCGCTGCCACCGCGTCGGCGGGCCGTGGTTGTGCTGCGCTTCTACGAGGATCTGTCCGAGGTCCAGATCGCCGAGGCGCTCGGCCTGCGCCCCGGCACCGTACGGGCGACGCTCCATCAGGCGCTGGCCCAACTGCGAGAGGTGGTCGAACGATGAACGACGCAGGTGGACGTGAGCCCGGCGGTCTTGAGCTCGCGCTGCGAGACGCGCTGCGCGGCTCGGTGGCAGGGCTGGTAGTCCATCCCGACGAGCAGGACGTCCGTCGCCGCATGCGTGTTCGGGCGCGCCGCCGGCGAGCGTCCACGGTCGGAATGTCGATCGCATTGCTGGCCGCGACGGCGATTGGGCTCGCGGCGGTGCAGCGGAAGGCGGACCCGCAACCGATCGCCGCCACGTCGTCCAGCGCTGCCGAGCGTGAGCCCGCCGTCGCCACGACGGTCGTGCCGTCGTGCGAGCTTCCGGCCGCGCTGCCCTTCGTCCCGACCGTGCTTCCGGGGACGTGGACAAGGTCATCGTACGAGGCGGCGAACGAGGGCGTTCCGGAGGTCTGGACCCCGACCGACCACTACGGCATCGTCGAGATCTGGAACGGCCGGCGGGCCGACCTGCCCGAGCCGGACGCAAGCGAGCCGATCACCGTCCTCGGTCGAGCGGCGACGATCGGCCCGATCTCGGACGGCTACTCGATGGTCGTGCAACTAGGTCCGATGCCTTGCGACCGGTGGGCGCTGGTGGCCCACCCTGGGATCGACCAGGCCGAGCTCCGCACGATCGCCGAAGGGTTGCGGCCGGCGGACGGCTCGTCGCCCTCGCCGAGTTCAGTAGGCGCCCCGCGCGACCGAGTTATCGCGGTCGACGGCTCGAACATCGTCGAGAAGCGCCTCGACGGCGAGGAGGTGGTCGCCCCCCTTCCACTCGCCGCAGCGGCGGACGTGCCAGTCCTTCTCGCCGGCGGAGACCACGTTCTCATCGTCGTCGATGGCCGCGTCTACGTGTACGACAGCCGTGCTTGGGCACCGCCAGTGGATGCCGGACCGTCGCTCGGTCTCGGCGTTGGTGTCGCGCCCCGGATCGGCTTCTGGTCCGTGGATCACATGAGCGGGTCGCTCGCCGACGGGCCAACGGGGGAGGTCGTGACGTGGCGCCTGCACGGCTGGGACGGGCGCCCGGTCGGTCCGTCGGTCGAGGTCGATCGTCGCGACGCCCAGGTCGTCGGCGCCACCGCCGATGGCGTGTTCCTCCAGATCATGGCCTCCGCTCACCTGCTCTACGTCAGCGCGTCAGGGCCGACCGACTTCGGCGAGTGCGAGGTGGTCGCGTCGTACGGTGGACGCGTGGCCTGCCACCGGCCACGCGACGGCGCCTACGTCGTGATCGAGGCGGCGGGCGCGGTCACACCGATCGGTACGGTGGGCAGTCTCGGTCTCCAGGCCGGGGTTGGCGCCGCAGCGTTCGCCCCCAGCGGCCGGCATCTGGCCATCGGCCGGGCATCTGGTGGTACTTCGCCGACCGGTCCGGGGACGCTGCTCGTCGACCTTGCCAACCCGTCGCGGAACCGGGACCTTGCCGGGCTCGACGGGAGCGGTGGCGTCCTCTGGTCCGCGGACGGCACGCGGCTGCTCGTCGTGGCGGACCAACGGCTCGATGCGAACGACGGCGTCGTTCGCCCAGCGTCCGCACAATGGGTCGACGTCGGGTCCGGCGAAGCAGTCGGCGGTCGCATCGAAGTGTCGCCGCCCGTCGTGGTGATCGCCCCGCGCTGACGCTATGGCTCCGAGCCGTTCGTCTAGTGGCGTCGGTTCTCGGCTGCGCTCCCACACGGAACCGGACCGGACGCAGCCGAGAATGACGACGGCCCGCACCGCGGCGCGCCGGTCAGGCGCGGTGGGCGATGGCTTGGCGCACGAGTTCGTCGAACAGGCCCTGCTGGTGGGGGTCGGAGTCGGCGGTGTCCTCGGGGTGCCACTGGACGCC
>JAYUAM010001017.1:0-2802 GCA_043741295.1 Acidimicrobiia bacterium | reverse complement strand
TTGCAGGCCACCCCGTCGTTGCCGGCCAGCGCGAGCAGCAGGTGGGCGGTGCCGATCTCGACTGCGCCGTGCTGTAGAGCGAGATCGCCGGCGGCGCTCACGCACCGCCGCAGACGGGGCATGAAGCGCTCCCGGCCACTGACGTCGACGCGGTCGACGAACCGTTCCCGCACGGCTTGCTTGGTCACGCCGAGGCGCTCTCCGATCTCGGTCCAGGAGATCCCGGCTGCGCGGGCCTCGGCGACGAAGTGATCGATCAGCTCGTCGGCGTCGGCGGAGAGGTGAGCGCTCTTCACCGAGGCTGCGGTCAGGCGGTCGAGCGGTGAAGCGCTGGCGGCCGCGTTGTGGACCGCGCTGATGAGCTGACGATCAGCCATGTCGACAAGCTTAGATTGTCATCGGCGCGGCGACAAGGCTGTCTTGTCGCACTGCGGCGTCGGCCAACCGTGCTCCTTGCCCGGTCTGCGCCCCGTCCTCAGCAGCCGAGTGCGTAACCGACGGCCACACACACTCTGGCCATCGTGTCGTCGCTCACCACCCCGATCCGCTTCGTGAGCGATGATCGGGTCACGGTGTGAAGCCCGTCGCAGTTGACCACCGACGGCTGCGCCAGGCCGGCCTCCTGATGGTCGAAGTCGACCTCGGTGCCGAGGCTACGAACGATCGTGGTGATCTCCGCCACGGTGACAAGGTCGCGGACATCGATCACCTCGGGCCGCGTGAGGACGAGGACGGGGCGCGTCTTTCTACCGACGTTCGCGAGCCAGATCTCCGAGCGTGTCACTCGTCTGCCCAGGCCTCGGCATCCTGCCAGAACGGATCGGCCCGCTCGGGAATTCGCCGATACGCTGCGCGATCGGCTCGGGCCAGGGCGGCGCGCACCGCAGCAGCCACGCCGTCCCGGGCCGCAGCCGAGATGTTGATGTCAAGCTTTCGTGCCCGCTCGGCCAGTTGGTCGTCAAGCGTGAAGGTCGTCCTCGTCGAGGCCATACGATGATGCTATCACGATATGCTACTCACCCGGACCTCAAGAGACTGCTGCGGCCGGCCTGAGCGCCGCCCGGACCGGACGAACTACTCGTCGCCGGCCTCGGCGGTGTCGTCCCCAGCGCCGGCGGCCGCCTTGACGGGGGTGCGCAGGACGCCCTTGGCGAGGGCGTCGTCGAGGTAGCGCTCGGCGTCCTCGGCCGACACCTTCAGGGCCGGCGCGATCTCGGACACGAGGTTGATGCGGGCCCGCTCGTACATCGTGCGCTCGGCCGCCGACAGGGCGGCATCCCGGTTGCGGGCCGCCAGGTTCCGGACGACCTCGGCCACCTGGTACACGTCGCCCGACTTGAGCTTCTCCTGGTGGTTCTTGAAGCGGCGCGACCAGTTGGACGGCACGCGCGGGTCGGGCTTGGAGAGCACCGCCACGAGATCTTCCAACTCGTCGGACGACACCGGCGGGCGCACCCCCACCTCCGACGCCTTGTCGACGGGCACCGAGAGGGTCATCTCACCGATGACCGACTTGAGGATGAGGTACTCCTTGGTCTCGTCGAACATCGTCATCTTCTTCGAGCCCTGCACGATGCAGGCGCCGTGCTGGGGGTAGATAACGGTGTCGCCGCGCTTGAAGGTCACGAAGACTCCTCGTCGATGATCGAAAACAGGCCTTCCAATGATAGAGCAGCGCGGCCTGTTTCCCCCACTTGGCCGGCCCACCCGGTCAGCTGACCAGGAAGTTCGTGAACTGCCAGGGGTCGGTGTGGTCGAGCTTTCGCTCGGCGTAGTCGGCGAAGAGGTCGACGCGCGACTGAAGGGGATCCCAGTCGATCGGGCCCGAGTGTTGCGGCCCGAGGTAGGGGCGGGCGGCGGCGAGGACGTCTTCCCACGGCAGGTCGTCGGGCACCCGCACGCCCTCGTTGGGCGAGGCGATCATCCAGCGCACGGCGCCGAGCACGGAGGCGGCGACCTGCACCGTCGTGGCGTTCTGGTGGGGCACGAGTGAGCGGGCGTCGTCGATGCCGAGCAGGCTGCCGGTCCACCACGACTTGTAGGGGTGGCCCATGAGCAGCACTCCCAGTTCGTCACGCCCCGAGTCGATCTCGTCGTTCAGGATGCGCTGCGCCGGCTGCATGACCCACTGGCGCATCTCTAGCTCGTGCATCGATGCGATCGCCGCGTCGGCCGGGCAGTAGGCGTAGTGCACGGTCGGGCGGTAGACGGGCCGGGCGCCGTCCCACACGGTGAGCCGGTCGGTGATCGTGAACGCCTCGCCGTGGCGGATCACCATGCCCATGATCTCGCCCGACGGCACCCGCGAACGCACCCATGTCTTGGCCCCCATGCGCGCCAGGCAGATCTGGTTGGCCGGCCCCTCGCCGGCATGCACGTGGGCGTCGGGGGGCAGGCGCCGCTCGTGGGTGCCCCAGCCCATCTCGGCAGGGGCGACGCCCTCCTCGTAGAAGCCCTCGACCGACCAGGTGTTGACGAACTCATCGACCTGCTTGGGCGTGCTCGTGATCTGCGTGTCGCGCTCGGCGACATGGATGACGCGCACGTCGAGCAGGTCGGCGACCGTCGCGTAGGCGCGGTCCGCGAGCGCGGCTTCGAGCAGTCCACTCGACGGTGTCGCGACGAGACCATCGCGCAGGGCCGACGTCGCGATCTCGACGAGCGCTTGCTTCGTCCAGTGCGACACGAGGCCAGGGTTCGCGCCGTGCTCGATGACGGCCGACGGCCCGCGGTTGTCGGGCCAGCCGGCGATCATGCGGCGCATCGCCATGTGGCGCACGTACAGCGTGCGGTCGAGCGGGG
>JAYUAM010001016.1:0-2805 GCA_043741295.1 Acidimicrobiia bacterium | reverse complement strand
TCCGTCGGCCAGAGGTCGTCGGCCGTCGTCGTCGGGGACGCGATGTCGGCGGCATCCCACGTCGGTAACGATGACGCAACCTCCGCAGCGGCCGGGGTGCTCTCGAGGCCGGTGAGCCAACCGGAGAGCTCGCCTGGCCGGCCGCTCTCGCGTTGCTGATCGGACCGCTGCTCCATGTCGAAGCGCGGCCGGTCGGCCAGCGCAGGAGCCGACGGCGGTGGGAACTCGGCCTCGGTCGCCAGTGCGGTGAGCCAGCTGTCGGCGAAGTCGTGCTTGGGCATCGGCGCCGCCGGAGGCAGCTCGGGCACGAGCGCCCGCAACGTCTCGACCTCGTCGCGCAGCACGGTGATCTGATTCAGCAGGTCGTCGACGAGGTTCAGCCCGCGGGCGCGGAACGTCTCCACCGAGCGCTTGTCGTAGTCCCTGCCGCTGGCGAACCGGTAGCTCGCCAACTCGTCGTATGCGTTCATGTCGCCTCCCTCCGTGATCCAAGCCTAGGACCGGGGTCTCGGCTTTCGCGCTCGCCCACCGTGCGTGACGGAGCGTCGGCGCGCCGAACTTTTCTTGAGTTCTCCTTGATTCCGGCCAGCGCCGCGCCGATAGGTCGGGGCATAGATCTGAAGCGGCACCGAGACGGCATCCGCCGTCCCGGGCGGGCACCTCAGACCGCAGCACCACGAACACCACGAACACCATCCACCTCACACGGGGCCCGCCCCCAAGGAGAGCAGCGCAATGCTGACCAGCATCAAGCGTCGCCTGAGCAGCGCACCCGAGCGCGACGGCGGCTTCACCCTCATCGAGCTCGCGGTCGTGATCCTGATCATCGGCATCCTGCTCGCCATCGCCATCCCCACCTTCCTCGGCATCCGCCGCAACGCCCAGAACAAGGCCGCCCAGTCGTCCTTGCGGACGGTCCTGCAGGCCGCCAAGGCGCATGCCACCGATGCCGGGTCTTACCTCGGGATGACAGCGGCCGAGATCCAGACGCAGGAGAAGTCGATCGTCATCACCGACACGGAGTCGAAGGACGCCACCACGGTCTCCGCCAAGATCGACGGTGACAGTCTGATCCTCAACGCCCGCGCCAACTCCGGACTGTGCTTCACCCTGATCGACAACATCTCGGGTGACGCGACCGGCACGAAGTATGGCAAGAAGATCGACAACTCGTGCACGGCCGCTTCGACCGACGTCAACGCAGCCAACGACAACCAGAAGGTTGGTTGGAAGGCTTAGCAACAGCGTTCGGGCGAACGCTCGTGACGCAGAGGCGGGGTCCGGGAATCCGGCCCCGCCTCTCGGCGTCGTCGGCTCGTCGCCCTGCCCGTCGCGGACATTCCCGCCCCCGACCGCTCGCAACGTGAGGCCGTGATGACCACTGCAATCAACCGGCCTGAGCCCGTGCTCACGGCGGACCCCGCGCTCGTCGATGCCGCGCATGCGGCCGGCATCCCGGTCATCACGCGGCTCGACCTGCTCGACCCGGGCGCGGCGCGTGCCGTGCCGGCCGACCTCGGTGTGGTCGGCGTGCGTTGGCACGAGGGGTTCCTGGTCGTCGCCTGGCCGCATCTGCCGACGCCAGCGGACGTCGCCCGGGTGCAGGCCCGTATCGGTACGCCGATCGTGCCGGCCATCGCGCCGGGCATCCACGGTCTGCTCGCCGACCAGGCGGCGATCGACGCCGTGGCCGCCCGCCAGCCGATCGAGCGCGTGCTCCACACCGCGCTGGCCGAGCGAGCGAGCGACGTGCACCTCGTCGTCGGCGTGCCGCCGATGCTCCGCATCGGGCAGGAGCTGACCCCGCTCGCCAGCTGGGGTCCGCTCACCACCGACGACGTCGAGGAGATGTGCGAGTTCCTCGCCGGCGACGTGCTCAAACGCAACTTCGACGGCGACTACGACGGCTCGACGACCTACGGCTCCTACCGCTTCCGCGTGAACATCGCCCGTCAGCGCGAGACGCCGTCGATCACGTTGCGCATCATCCCGCTGCGCGTGCCGCCGTTCGAGTCGCTCGGCCTGCCGCCAGCGGTGGCCGACTTCTCCCGCTTCACCAATGGGCTCGTGCTCGTGTGCGGCCCGACCGGTTCGGGCAAGACGACGACGTTGGCGACGATGCTCGACCGCATCAACCGTGAGCGGGCGTGCCACATCGTCACGATCGAGGACCCGATCGAGTACACGCACGCCTCGCAGCGCGCCCTCGTTCGCCAGCGCGAAGTGGGTGTCGACACCCCCACGTTCGCGTCGGGCCTGCGCTCGGCGCTGCGCATGGACCCCGACGTGCTGCTCGTCGGCGAGATGCGCGACCTCGACACGATCTCGCTCGCGGTGACCGCCGCCGAGACCGGGCATCTCACGCTCGCCACCGTGCACGCGTCGAGCGCCCAGTCGACCGTCGACCGCGTGGTCGACGTGTTCCCCTCCGGTCAGCAGGCCCAGATCCGTGCCCAGCTCGCCAACACGCTGCGGGCCGTGGTGTGCCAGACCCGGTTCTCGCACGCCGACGACCCCTCCGGTTCTGTGGTCGTGTGCGAAGTGATGGTCGTAACTACCGCCATTGCCAACACGATCCGTGACGGCGAGAACCACCGGATCAGCGGCTCGATCCAGACCGGCGTCGACACGCACGGCATGCAGCCGTTCGACCTCGGGCTCGCCCGCGCGGTCACCGCCGGAAAGATCACCTACGAGACCGCCCTCGGCGCCTGCCACAACGAAGGCGAGTTCCGCGACTACCTGAAGGTGGCGGCGCGTGGATTGCAGAACTTCTGACCACGAGTCCGGCATCGGCCTGGTCGA
>JAYUAM010001015.1:0-2805 GCA_043741295.1 Acidimicrobiia bacterium | reverse complement strand
CCGTCCGCGCGGCTCGTAGAGGAACTCGACCGTCCCGGCGTTGCGATACCCGGCGGCCGCGACGAGGCGGAGTGCCGACCCGGCCAGCTCCCGCGCCTGATCCGGCTCGAGGGCGGGCGACGCGGACTCCTCGATCACCTTCTGGTTTCGCCGTTGGATGGAGCAGTCGCGCACGCCGAGGGCCCATGCGTTGCCGTGGTGGTCGGCGATGACCTGCACCTCGACGTGCCGTGCCCCCGTCACGACCCGCTCCATAAGTACGGTCGGATCACCGAACGAACGCCGCGCCTCGTCCCGCGCCCGCTCGAACGCGGTCGGGAGTTCCTCGTCGGACGAGACCATCCGGATCCCGCGACCGCCGCCCCCGGCGGTCGCCTTGATCATCAGCGGATACCCGATGTCGGCGGCGTGTCGGAGGGCGTCGTCGACGCTCTGGACCGGTCCGCCACTCCACGGGGCGACCGCGACGCCGACCTTCTCCGCGAGGAGCTTCGCCGCGATCTTGTCGCCGAGGCGCCGCATCACATCCGCCGGCGGCCCAACGAACACTACGCCGAGACGGTCGCAGAGCTCCACGAAGGCAGGGTCCTCGGCGACAAACCCCCACCCCACCCACGCCGCGTCGGCCCGGCTCTCGCGAAGCGCCCGCTCGAGCTCGCCGAAGTCCAGGTAGGGATTCCCGGCCCCGCCGATCTCGACCGCCTCGTCCGCTTCTCGGACGAACGCGGCCCGTCGCTCGGCGTGGGTGTGCATGGCGATCGTCCGGATCGGCTCGCCGCGCTCCACGGCGAGCTCCTGCGCAGCATGGATCAAGCGCCGCGCAGGCTCACCCCGGTTGACGATGGCAATACGCTGAAACATTCCGGCCGGACGTTACGCGATCCAGGCCGTCGGAGCACGGGGTCGTTTTGCATCTATGGCCACCTTGACAACTGTTGGAGCACGCCGCCAGTGGCTAGCGTTGCAAGAGCAATCAGCATCCCTCAACCGGGAGCCGTCCGTGAGCAAGCCATTTGTCATCAACCGCCACAAGCGCCTCGTATTCCCGTCGAACTTCTCGGGCGAACTCGATTTTAGCGTGATCGACACGGAGGAACAGCTCGCCGCCGTCGTGCGGCGCGACTTCGAGGCGAAGGCACCCACCGGAAGCGAGGTCATCAGCCGGATTGAGGCCGGCTCGTACCCAAACCGGTATGAGCTCCTGCGCGACGTCGCCCTCAACCTGTTCTGGGTCAACCGCTACGCGATGACGATGTACGACAAGCGGCCCACCCGCTGGCGCGACGTGCCACGGCAGCGCGACGACGTCTTCCTCCCGATCCTCCAGCCGTGGCAAGACGGCGACAGCAAGGTCGCCGCGATCGCCGCCGCCTACGAAGGCCTGCCCGCGCGATGGGACGACGAGACCGAGAATCGGATCCACGAGATCCTGTTCGACGTCTTTCGGCACAAGCTTGCGCACGCGACGGAGCTGTCCGCCATCAAACCGACTGTGGCGGAAATCCTGTCCGACCCGACCAACTTGACCTTCTGCCTCTCGTCCTACAACGCCGACTACCCCGTCTACAGCTACGAGGAGATCATCGACTGCTCGGAGGAGGTCCCGGAGCTCGAGGCCCTGCACCGGATGGCCCAAGTCCTCCACAACCAGTACCCGTGGAACCGCGCTGACGCGCGACTTGAGGAGATCGGGAAGATCGGCGACGACGAGTTCGTTGTCGTGTTGGCGCCGCGCAACAGTGATGTCCAGAGGTTCATCCAGCGCGCGAAGGGCGGCGGCGTCGCGCGGCGGCGCCCGACACCGCCGTCAGAGGTCGTCCGCAGCGCTCCGGTCCCTCCGCTCGTCGTCGCGGATCGCTACGCGATCATGCCGCGGATCGAGGCGCTGTCGGTCGAGAAGGGCGAGGTGGTCTGCTCCAATGACGACGTCATCCGCAACTCCGCCTACAGCTGGTCGCCGATGAGCTCGGCGGAGATCTCACGGAAGACGGGCATCGAGTCCCGCCTCTACACCGCGCGTGACCTGGAGGTCCTCGCGCTCAGCGCCGCGACCGCGGCACTCGAGCGAGCCGGCCGCAAGCCCCAGGAGATCGGCGCCGTCATCTTCTGTTCGTGCACCAGCACCCGGCTGCTGCCGTCGGTCGCGACATGGCTGTCCGGCCAGCTCGGCATCTACCAGACCCACGCGTCGTTCGACCTCGTCGCCGCGTGCGCCGGCTTCCCGTATGGCCTCACCGAGGCCATACGGATCATGCAGGACGTGCAGCGGCCGATCCTGGTCGTGTTCGGCGAGAAGTTCTCGGACAAGATCGGCTCGGTCCGCACCTCGCGCATGATCTTCGGCGACGGGGCAGCGGCCGTCGTGCTCGCCCCTGCGCGGGCTGGCGAGGCCGCTGACATCGAGGTGCTCCAGACGTATGCGAGCGGACCGGTCAGCGAGGTCAACTCGATCATCTGGCCCAACCCGGAGTTCGACAACGAGATCACCGTCTGGGGGCCGGAGGTCAAGTCGCTGGTGGAGCGCTACCTCAACCAGATGATGGACGAACTGCGGGTCTTGCCCGGGCCGAACGGAGGGGCGATGGTCGAGGCCGTCGACCTGGTCGTGCCGCACCAGGCGAACCGGACGATGGTCACCACGCTCGCCACGCAGGCCGGTCTCAAGGAGGATCAGCTCTACTTCAACATCGACCGGGTCGGAAACGCCTCCGCTGCCAGCATCCCGATCGCGATCCACGACGCAGTGGCCGACGGGGTCATCGACAGGGCAATGCGCGTGTTCACGCCCGGATTCGGCGCCGGCGC
>JAYUAM010001014.1:0-2807 GCA_043741295.1 Acidimicrobiia bacterium | reverse complement strand
GCGTCTCGGCGTTCATGGGCGGCCCCGGGCGGGCCGGCTTCCAGGCCATGGCCGACGGTGACGGCATCGTGGTAGACGCCGCGGTCAACGGGACGGGCACGATGATCGCCGGGCTCGGTGGCGTGTTCCGGCGCCTGCAATCCGGTTTCGTCCGCAACTACGCCGTCGGCATCGGGCTCGGTGCGGTCGCCTTGCTTGCGTGGTTCGTCACGCGGGGGGTGTTCTGATGAGGGCCGTCCTGCTCGCCGCCGATACGGCCACGACCTTCCCGCTGCTCACCGTGCTCGTGCTGCTGCCCGTGGTCGGCGCGGTCGCCGTGGCGCTCACGCCGTCACGCTTCGTCGAGTACGTGAAGGTCGTCGGCCTCACGTTCGCCGTCGCCACCGGCGCACTCTCCGTGTACCTGCTCGCCTCGTTCCAACGGGGCGAGGGTGGGTTCCAATTCGTCAGCCAGCACAGCTGGATCAGCCAGTACGGCATCGGCTGGCACCTGGGCGTCGACGGCATCAGCCTGTTCCTGCTCGTGCTCACGGGCATCCTGTTCCCGATCGCCATGCTCGGGGCCGACCCGCACCACGATCACAAGCCGTACCTGGCGTGGCTGCTGCTGCTCGAAGCGGGCACGATCGGTTCGTTCCTGGCGCTCGACCTGATCGTGTTCTTCCTGTTCTTCGAGCTCGTGCTCGTGCCGATGTACATGCTCATCGGTGGCTGGGGCTACGAGCGGCGGGTGTACGCCTCGATCAAGTTCTTCCTGTTCACGATGTTCGGCTCCGCGTTCATGCTCGTCGGCATCCTGGCCACCGCGTACCTGCACAAGAACGCGTCGGGTTCGCTCACGTTCGACCTCGTGAAGATCGCCCAGGACCAGTCGATCGGCACGAACGCCGCCCGATGGCTGTTCGCCTCGTTCGCCATCGCCTTCGCCGTGAAGGTGCCGCTGTTCCCGTTTCACACGTGGCTGCCCGACGCCCACACGCAGGCGCCCACCGCGGGTTCGGTGATCCTGGCTGGCGTGATGCTGAAGCTCGGCACCTACGGCTTCCTGCGCTTCGGGCTCTACCTGTTCCCCGAAGCGAGCCGGTGGTTCGCCCCGCTGTTCCTCACGCTCGGGGTGATCGGCATCATCTACGGGGCGATCGTGGCCACGATGCAGAAGGACCTGAAGCGGCTCGTCGCCTACTCGTCGGTGGCGCACCTCGGCTTCATCATCCTCGGCACGTTCGCGATGACGACGCAGTCGCTCACCGGCGGTGTGCTGCAGATGATCAACCACGGCGTGTCGACCGGCGCACTGTTCCTGCTCGTCGGCATGGTCTACGAGCGACGGCACACGCGCGAGATCGCCCAGCTTCGCGGCATCCAGACCGTGGCGCCGATCTTCGCCGGGCTGTTCACGCTGGTGATGTTCTCGTCGATCGGCCTGCCCGGCCTGAACGGGTTCGTCGGCGAGTTCTTGATCCTCATCGGTTCCTTCCTGACGGCCCGCTGGTGGACGGTGGTCGCCGCCATCGGCGTGATCCTCGCCGCCCTGTACCTGCTGTGGGCCTACCAGCGCGTGTTCCACGGCGAGCCCGACGAAGCGAACCGCACGTTCCGTGAGCTGTCGCTTCGCGAGGGTCTGGTGATGGCGCCGCTCGCCATCCTCATCGTGTTCTGCGGGGTGTACCCGAAGCCGATGATCGACCGCATCGAACCGTCGGTGAAGGCGCTGATCGAGCACATCACCCAGCACACCGGATACGCCGAGCCGCAGCCGACGGCCCAGGCGGGGGGCAACTGATGGTCGCGTCGCTGTACGCCCAGGCCGCTGCGCCGTTCACCGGCGTCGCCGTCGACTGGTACCGGCTCACTCCGATGCTCGTGCTCCTCGGCGCGAGCCTGTTCCTGCTCCTCGGCTCCGCGCTCACGTCCGATCGTTGGCCGCGCGGCCTGCACGCCGCGGTGGCCGTGACGGCGTCGAGCGCCGCCGCGGTTATGGCCGTGCTCCTGTGGCACGACGTCGACCGCCACGGCACGCGCTCGCTCGTTGGCGGCGCGCTCAGCCTCGACAAGTTCTCGCTCTTCCTGGTTGTCGTGATCTGCGCGTCGGCCGCACTGACCGCGCTGTTCCTCGACGACTACCTGCGCCGTGAGCAGCTCGATGCCGCCGAGGTGCAGGCCCTCGTGCTGCTCGCTGCCGTGGGCGGCGTGGTGATGGCGATGTCGAGCGACCTGATCGTGCTCTTCCTCGGCCTCGAGACGCTGTCGATCGCCCTGTACGTGCTGGCCGGCAGCCACCTTCGCCGGGGCAGCTCGCAGGAGTCGGCGATCAAGTACTTCGTGCTCGGTGGCTTCTCGTCGGCGTTCTTCCTCTACGGCATTGCGCTGATCTACGGGGCGACCGGCTCGACGAACCTCGCGCGCATCGCCCAGTACCTCGCCGCGAACACGGTCCTGCGCAGCGGGCGCGGCCTGCTCATGGCCGGCTTCGCGCTCATGCTCGTGGGTCTGGCGTTCAAGGTGGCCGCCGCGCCGTTCCACATGTGGACGCCCGACGTCTACGAGGGCGCCCCCTCGCCGGTGACCGGGTTCATGGCTTCGGCCTCGAAGGCGGCGGCGTTCGCCGCGCTGCTGCGGGTGTTCGTCGTCGCCTTCGCCACGAACCGCTCCGACTGGCGCCCGGTGCTGTTCGCTCTGGCGATCCTGACGCTCGTGGTCGGGTCGGTGGCCGCGGTCGTCCAGACGAACGTGAAGCGCATGCTCGCCTACTCGTCGGTGAGCCACGCCGGGTTCATCCTGGTCGGTGTCACGGCGGCGACGGTGAA
>JAYUAM010001013.1:0-6625 GCA_043741295.1 Acidimicrobiia bacterium | reverse complement strand
GGGTGCCATGGCGCCTGATCACGTCCGCAACGGTCGCCACGAGCCGGTGGTCGGCCAGGTTGCGCGCCGACATGTTGACAGCCACTCGCGTGTCGAGACCCTCGAGGTGCCACGCGCGCATCTGGCGGAGCGCCTGGTCGAGCACGTCGGCGAACAGCGGGCCGGCCAGGCCCGAGTCCTCGGCCAGCGGGATGAACGTGTTGGGCGGCACGAGTTCGCCGTTCGGATGCTGCCAGCGCACGAGGGCTTCGAGGCCGCAGACGATGCCCGACACGAGATCGATCTTCGGTTGATAGTGCACGACGAGCTCGTGGTTGCGGATGCCACGATCGAGCTGTGCGGTGATCGACAGCCACTCGCGGTTGGTGGTCAGCTCGGGCGGCGCGTACAACCGGAAGGGAAGATGACGGCGCTTGGCTTCGTACATCGCGATGTCGGCGTGGCGCAGGAGCGTCTCGACATCGCGTCCATGCTCGCCGACGACCGCGATGCCGACGGCCGCGTCGACGAGCACCTCGACACCATCGAGGTGATAGTTGTCGCGCAGGACGTCGCGTACCGTCCGGCCGAGCACGTCGGTCGATGCGATATTGGCGGCCATGACGACGAACTCGTCGCCGCCGATCCGACACACGATCCAGTTCCTGGGCAGTGAGTTCCGCAGCCGGGTGGCCACATGGCCGAGCAGCCGGTCGCCGATGGTGTGCCCGAGCGTGTCGTTGATGTCCTTGAACCGGTTGAGGTCGATGAGGGCGAGCGCGGTCACGGTGCCGGGCGCAGGGGGACGCGTCAGGAGTTCGCTCGATGCTTCGGCCAGCCCTCGTCGGTTCGGCAGGCTCGTGAGATCGTCGTGCAGCGCCTGGTACTCGCGAAGGCGCAGCTCCTCGCCCAGGCGCCCCGACAGCGCGCTGCGCTCGAGCCACAGCCCGAGGTGACTGGCCAGTGTCTGGACCAGGCTCTGGTCCTCGCCGGTGAAGCGGCGCACCGGGCCGACCCGGTCGACGATCGTGAGGAGGCCGTGAACCCGATCAGGGTTCGCGTGCACGGGTGCGAGAAGGAGCTCGCGGGCGTGACGGCGGGCGAGATCAGGGTCGGTGCGGCTGCGCCGACCGACGACATGGACGGTCGGCCCGAGGTCGCCAGCGAGGGCGGCGAGCGACCGGTCGTCGAGCGTGACAACGGCCGGGTCGGCGTCGGTGGAGAGCACGACGCTCTCGGTGCGGTCGATCGTCCCGGGAAGGATCAGCTCGACGTATCGAGCCGAGAGTATCCGCTTGATCTCGCTGAGGACGGCGCTGGTCTCGCCCTGCGAGTCGGGCGACGCTTCGAGCAGTCGAGCGAAGTCGTACAACCGCCGGCTTCGCCGTAGCCGTCGAGTCGTGACCATCCATCCCCGGGCGTTGAAGCCGCCCCAGGCGAGGAAGGCGAGGAAGGCGGGCATGAGCACGGGCTGCGACGTGGCCAGCACGACGGCGACGGATGCGAGACCGGCGAACACGACGGTTCCGGCGGTGGTGGCGACGAGGGCGACGAGCGCGCGTCGGGCGGAGCGGAGCAGGGCAGCCGTCCCGCGAAGCTCTCGCCTCGAGGACGGACCGCCGGGACGCATGGCGGTTCTATCGGAGTCGTTGCCGCGATCTCCACCTGGTTCAGCGCGTCTTGAGGCAACGCACACGTTCCCGTCAGGCGCAGCACAAGTTGTGTCAGCGGGCTTACCGGGCTGTTACGTCGGCGCGCCCGGCGACAGCGGCCCGTCGGGCCCACCGACCCGACAACCTGCGACCGAGCGCAATCATCGGTTGTTCGAAGTAGAACGTCGACACGTGCGCCAGAGCGAAGGTGATCAGGAAGACCAGCGGGCGCTTCGCGTACACGATGACCTTGCTGCTCCCGTCGCCGAGCCAGGTCGTGAGCAACGGAACGTGGATGATGTACAGAGCGAACGACACCGTGGCGATGTAGGCGAGCGCCCGGGTCTGCAACAGCTTGGCGACCGGCGCCGGCGGACGGAAGAGCGTGACCCCGACGGCGGCGGCGGCGAGGTAGGGCCGCAGGTACGCGAGGAAACCGGCGGATGGATGACTCGAGATCGCCAGCAGTAAGACCAGGACGTACAGGTTCAGCCGCCCGATGACCGCGCGGGGTCGCGGGCCCATCCAGCCCGAGAACACCAGGGCGAGCGTGGCTCCGGCCAGGATCTCGTCGACCCGGTAGTACGTGGCGATGTTCACCTGGGCGCCGCCGATCACGCGGGCCACCGTGACGGCCAGGCCGAGCACCGGCAGCAGCCACAACCCGCGCCGGCCGAACAGCCGGACGATGATCGCCACCGCGACGTAGAACTGCATCTCGACGCACAGGCTCCACAGGTGCAGGCCGGCTCGCGTGAGGTGCGCAGGGGGAAGGTTCGAGTAGAACAGGATGTTGGCGAGCCAGGTCGACAGCGGAGCATGGTCCATCAGGGCGATCACCGTCATCGCCACCCAGGCGAGTGGCACGACGCGAAAGAGCCGACGGATCATGAAGTCGACAACGTCCTGATTGCGCACGAGGAACCGGGTGATGAGGAAACCCGACAACGTGAAGAACAGGGCCATGCCGAACGGGCCGGCGGCGGTGTTCAGCTCCCAGGACTTGGGCCCGAGGGGAAGGAGGTGGGTGGCGAGCACGGCCAGGATGCTCACGGCCCGCCAGCCGTCGAGCACGGCGAGACGGGCCGACCCGTGATTGTCGTCGGTCACGGGGACACCCACCGCGCCGAAGTACCAGCGCACATCGCCGCCGATCTGGGCATCTGTCCAGTGTAGGACGTCGGGTCGCCCCGTCGTTCTCGGCGCCGCAGGCCCGGCTCGGCCGGGACGCGAAACGACCCGGGTCGCGGGCGGTGCGACCCGGGTCGTTCGGCTGGCCTCGCGTCAGCGGGCCGACGTGCGTTGTGGATACCGGGTCAGGCGCCGATCGTGTACGCCTTGGCGATGTCGGACGCGAAGTCGCCCTTGACGACCTTCAGCGCGCCAGCCTGGCTCGGGTCGTACTTCGCCACGTAGTTTGTGCGCGACGGGATGGAGTTCGGCTTCGAGTAGTCGAGCAGGCCCATCAGGCCGCCGGAGTCGAACGACGTGATCTTCCCGAACGCCGCGTGCAGGCCGTCACGGGTCATGTCGCCGCCGTCGCAAGCCTTCTGCAGGGCGTCGCCGTAGAGCTCGCCGATGGCGTAGCCGAAGTTCACCGCGAACCCCTTCGCGATGTCCTTGTAGTCGGGCGTCGCCTCGAACTCCTTGACCACCTTCTGCACGTTCGGGTTCTCCGACGTGTACGGCGCGGCGGCGGCTGACAGGTAGAAGTGCGCCGCCATCGCATTGGCCGCGTCGCCGTCGGCGACGATGAAGCCCGGGTTCGATGACACGACGGGAATCTTCGAGGCGGCCTGCTCGAGTGCCTGCGTGACCGACAGCGACTGCTTCGGACCCGAGGTCATCGTGATCGCCTTCACACCTTGGCTCAGCAGGTTGTTCACCTGCGTCGTCAGGTCGGTGTCGGTCGGCTTGATCGGCACGTCGATGTACTCGATCCCCAACTTCGCCGCCGCGTACTTGGCGCCGGCCTGGCCGTTCTGGCCGTACTCGCCCTCCTGCCAGATGTGACCGACCTTGTCACCGGCCTTGATGCCGAGGTCGCTCGCCATGAACGCGTAGGCGTTGATCATCTCCACGTCGTACGACGGGCCGGCCATCACGATGTAGTTGTTCTTCAGCAGCGATGACGCCCACGACACCGGGACGACCGACATTTTGTCGGCCGTGTAGTCGGGGAGCAGCTTGGTGTTCATCGGCGAGCCGAGCACCTGCTGCATGGCCAGGACCTGGTCCTTGATCTCGTCGTAGCGCGGCTTGGCGTTGTTCACGTCGTAGCCATGGTCCTTGATGACGAGCTCGACCTGGCGTCCGCAGACACCGCCCTTGGCGTTCTGGGCCTTCCAGTACATCTGCGTGCCGGCCACGATCGTTGCGGCGAACACCTTGAACTGGCCGCTCTGGTCGGTGAGCACGCCGAGCTTTATGGTCTTGTCGTCGACGCCGATGTCGGTCGTCAGCTTCTTCGGCCCGGCCGGCGCCGCGGTGGTGGCCACCGTCGTCGCAGCCGCCGCCGTCGTGACCGCCGCGGCGGCGGCAGCGACAGTGGTCGCGCTGGCTGTGGCCGCCGTGGTGGCCGCCTTGCTGCTGCCGTCGCTACGGCCGCACGCGGTGGCGAGGAGCGCCAGTACTGCAGCGGCGCCCACCGCCCTCGAGCGAATGGTTGTCGTCATGTTCTCTCCCTTAGGGGTGGGTTGCGGTGGCGAGCGGACCCGAGGGACCGCCCGCCGGTTCTCCCGCCAGAGGCGGCGAGATCTGGGTGGGGTTGCGATGGCGACGGTGCAGCGCCCGGCGCACGAGGCCGGCCAGCCCACCCTCCTCTTTCAGCAGGAGGAGGATGATGAGCAGGCCGTAGATGATGCGGGCGAGGGCCAACGGCTTCCACCCGGTGGGGTCGTTGTCGCCGGCCACGAGCGGCAGGTGCTTGCCGTTGCGCTGGATGATGTCGGGCAGCATGCGCACGAAGAACGCGCCGACGATCGAGCCGCCGAGCGAGGCGAGCCCGCCGATCACCACCATCGCCAGGTACGCCACCGACGAATCGACGCCGAACTCGGGCGGTGTCACGTTGCCGTTCGCCACGGCGTAGAGCACGCCCGATAGGCCGGCGAACATCGCCGAGATCATGAACGCGTAGGCGCGGTAGCGAGTGACGTTCACGCCCATCACTGCCGACGCCGTCTCACCGTCGCGGATCGACTGCAGCGCTCGGCCTGGACGGCTCTTCATCATGTTGCGCGCCACCAGCCAGGACAGCAGCACGAGGACGACGCCGAAGTACCAGATCTTCTCCGGTGCGCCCCACTTGACCCCGTTGACGACGCACTCCTTCGGGCGGCAGTTGGCGAGCTTGGTGAACCCGACGTTCATCACCGGCGCGCGCCGCCCGTTGAACCCGCCGGTGATGTCCTTCAGGTTCTGGAGCAGGTGGTCGGTGAGGAACACGAGGCCGAGCGTGGCGATGCCGAGGTAGATGCCCTTCAGGCGGCCGGCGATCGGGCTCAGCAGCGCGCCGAGGATGCCGGCGATGATGACGATGACGACGGTGGCCACGAGCGGCGGCAGGCCGAGGGCGAGCAGCTTGCTGTCCTTCGACACGCCCTGGGTGATGGGGTCGCTGTTGGCGGCGAGGTAGGTGTACCCGTAGGCCCCGACCGCGAGGAAGAACGGGTGCGCCAGGCTCAGCTGGCCGGTGAACCCGAGCAGGATGTTGAGGCCGATGGCGCCGACGGCGGCGGCGAGGGCGAAGTTGAGCGGCGTGAGCCAGCTGCGGTCGGGTACGCCGAATGGCACGTACAGCGCGACGGCCAACAACAGGGCGCCGACGAGGAGCTTGAACGGCTTAGGCACGCCGGGCCTCCTTCGTGCCGAACAACCCGGTCGGCCGGAAGAAGAGCACGGCGATCATCACGACGTAGGGGACGACCGCCGAGAAGTTCGAACCGAGGAACGTGAGGTCGTTGGCGTAGCCCTTGAACATCGCTTCCGACAACCCGACGATGAGCCCGCCCGCCAGCGCGCCGCCCGGCGAGTCGAGCCCGCCGAGGATCGCGGCGGGAAACGCCTTGAAGGCGAGCAGACCGGTGCTGCCGTCGAACCCGGGCGAGGGCGAGGCGGTGAGGAACAGCGCGGCGATGGTGGCGAGAGCCCCGGCGATCGCCCACGCGGCCGCGCTCACGCGGCCGAGGCGTATGCCCATCAGCGACGCGGCCTCGCGATCGGTTGCCGCAGCGCGCATCGACACGCCCCAGTCGGTGTACTTCAACCACACGAACAACCCGGCGATGATCGTGGCCCCGATGAGCAGCGCGGCGATGCGCGCCTGGCCGATGACCAACCCGCCGACGCGGAACGCCTTGATGCCCCACGGGTTGCGCAGGTCGAGCACCTCCTTGCCCGACTTGGCGACGCCCTGCACGGTGAGCGTCTCGAGGATCACGTTGAGCCCGAGGGTCATGATCGAGATGCCGATGATCGTCGCGTTGCGACCCTGCATGCGGCGCACGAGCAGGCGGTCGACGAGCATGGCGAGCAGCGCAGCCCCGAGGATGCCGAGCGCGAGCGAGAGCCAGAAGTACAGCTGGCTCCTTCCGGTGACCCAGTGGGCCCGCGTGTAGTAGACGAGGTAGCCACCGATGGCGAGCACGCCGCCGTGGGCGAAGGTGACGACCTCGGACGCCTTGAAGATGATCACGAAGCCGAGGGCGATGAGCGCGTAGACCGCGCCGACCGAGACGCCATCGATGAAGTACTGCGCAAAGGTCTTCACGAGGGGTCTCCGGAAGCGCTCGACGGGCCGGCTGGGGTCGGTCCGGCACCAGCCGGAGCAGGGGCTGGTGTGAACACCTCGCCGGCGTGGCCGCCGAGGTAGGCCTCGATCACGGCTCGGTCGTTCTGCACCTCGGCCGGCGAGCCGTCGGCGATGCGGCGCCCGAAGTCGAGGACCGTGACGCGGTCGGCGACGCTCATCACCAGGCCCATGTCGTGCTCGA
>JAYUAM010001012.1:0-2809 GCA_043741295.1 Acidimicrobiia bacterium | reverse complement strand
TCACCCAGATCCTCGACGAGAACCACGTACGTCTGACCGCGTCGGGCATCACGTTCGGGCCGATCGCCTGTCGGCTGATCGGACCCGGTGAGATGGACCTGATGGCGCGCATCGCCGGACTGCGCCTGGTCGACCGCTTCGCCAACTGGCAACGGACGCCGTTCGGCGCCGGCAGCACCGCGCACGTGTCCGTGTACGGGCCCGTCTGACACGAGGTCGAGCGTGGGCCGTCGTCGAACGACCTGCCGGCGGTCGAGAGGGCTGCGCTCGGCTCAGTACTGGATGTCGGAGACGGCTTGGAGCTTGTCCATGTGGTGGCGGGCGTCGATGCGGCGGACGGTGCCCGACTTCGAACGCATGACGAGCGACTGGGTCGTGCAGAAGTTGCGCTCGAAGTGCACGCCCTGCAGCAGCTCGCCGTCGGTGATGCCGGTGGCGGCGAAGAAGCAGTTGTCGCCCTGCACGAGGTCGTTGGTGGTGAGGATGCGGTCTAGGTCGTAGCCGGCGGCGATGGCCGTCGCCCGTTCGTCGTCGTTGCGCGGCCACAGGCGACCCTGGATCTCGCCGCCCATGCACTTCAGCGCGCACGCCGCCGTGACGCCCTCCGGCGTGCCACCGATGCCGAACAGCACATCGACACCGGCGTCGTTCCAGCAGGTGGCGATGGCGCCGAAGATGTCGCCGTCGGAGATGAGCTTGATGCGCGCACCGGTGGAGCGCACCTCGGCGATCAGCTCGTCGTGGCGTGGGCGGTCGAGGATGACGACGGTGAGATCGCGCACCGACTCACGCTTGGCCTTGGCGATCCACCGCAGGTTCTGCGTGGGGCTCGCCGTGAGGTCGATCGAACCGACGGCCTCGGGGCCGACGGCGATCTTCTCCATGTACACGCACGGCCCGGGGTTGAACATGCTGCCCCGCTCGCTCACCGCGATGACGGCCAGCGCGTTGCCGCGGCCGAGCGCGGCGAGCGTCGTGCCGTCGATCGGGTCGACAGCGATGTCGGTGAGCGGGGGCGTGCCGTCGCCGATGCGCTCGCCGTTGTAGAGCATCGGCGCTTCGTCCTTCTCGCCCTCGCCGATCACGACGACGCCGTCCATCGTCACGGTGGCGAGAACGGTGCGCATCGCCTCGACTGCCGCGTGGTCCGCGCCGTTCTTGTCGCCGCGCCCGACCCAGCGCGAAGCGGCCATCGCCGCCGCTTCGGTCACCCGGGCGAGCTCCATCGCCAGGTTGCGGTCGGGCTGTTTGTTCTCGGGCGACGACATAGCAGAACGCTACTGCCGATAGGTGCCCGTGAGCACGGGGCGAGCCCGGCCCCGGGCCGCGGGCAGGGGCTCACGCGTCGGTGCCCCCGGGCCGGCCTCGGGTCGAGGTCGTCACCGGGGGCACCGACGGCTGACTGAACCGGCTGTTCCGTGGTCTCGTCGTGCGCTCAGCGGGACCGCTGCTGTCGACGGTGGAGGCGGGCTTCGCGCCGGAGCCGACTGGCGTCGGCCTGGCGGAGAAGCTCACGGCGCCGGTCGGCGGCGAGCTGGTACGCGACGAGGGGATTGGCGTTGAACATGGTGATGCCTTTCGTTGTCTGGTGGTGTGCTTCGAAGGAGTGGCGGTGACGCCGGGTCGGGACGACTGGGTCCCGACGGCCGGTCTCGCCGACCGGCGGGCCGGGCGGGTGCGCACGTGCCGATCCGGTGCTGGCTTGCCGGAAGGCCGCGGGTGGGGTGTGACCATCGCCTGGTCCGCCCGTTCCGGGAGCGACGTGCGGCGCGACGTCAGCCGCGGACGCGCGTGGCCGCAAGAGCGCGGGCGGGGACGCCGGCGGGCTTGCTGCAAGTGATGCTCATCGGTGTCCTCCTTCCGTTCGCTCGATCGCGGGGTTGCGTAGGAACAGATGCTTACCGACCCACGGTGATACGTGCCACCGAATATTCCTGACTCCGACCTCCGATCACGCGAGCACGTCAGGCGCCGGGCGGTACGGTCGCCGGGTGATCACTGCGGCGATGCTGGCCTCGGGCCGCGAGCTCTCCGAACCCAGACTGTCGCCCGACGCAGCGACCGTCGCCTTCGTCGTCACCGATGGCGGGCGCGCCCACATCGCCCTTGTGTCGGTAGTCGGTGGACCGTTGCGGCGGCTGACGACGGAGCCCGCACCGTGCCCCGGCCGAGCGACGAGCGGCGGTGGGTTCGACTGGGTGCCCGACGGCACCGCGCTCGTGTACGCGGCGACCGACGGCGACCTCTGGTGGCAACCGCTGGCCGGTGGCCCGCCCCGTCGGCTCACCGAGCAACCGGCGGCGAGGCCGGCGAAGGCGCCGGCGGTGAGCCCCGATGGTCGCCGCGTGGCGTACGTGGTCGGCGATCGCCACGTGGCCGTCGCCTCGCTCGAGGCCGGAGGTGCGTGGCCCATCCGGCTCACGCCGGCCGATGCCGAGTTCTCGTTCGACCCGTGCTGGAGCGCCGACGGCGCGTTCGTCGCCTGGCACTCGTGGCGCCCCCCGCAGATGTCGTGGGACGTCAGCACGTGGATGCTCGCACCGGTCGACGATCCGACGACGCTGATCGAACTACCGGTCGACGGCTTCGCCGTGCAGCAGCCGCGCTTCGCCCCCGTCGGTTCCGACCTGGCGTTCCTGAGCGACCGCTCGGGCTGGCTGAACCTCACGCTCTTCGGCGCCGACCGCGACGCCGAGCGGCCGCTCGTCGATGAACCGTTCGAGCACGGCGAGCCCTGCTGGGGTATGGGCCAGCGCTCGTTCGCCTGGTCGCCCGACGGGACGGCCATCGCCTTCTGCCGTAACGAGGC
>JAYUAM010001011.1:0-2809 GCA_043741295.1 Acidimicrobiia bacterium | reverse complement strand
GCAGGAACTACTGATGACCGATCCGATCCGCTGGGGCATCCTCGGTGCCCGCTCGAGCATCTTCGTGCGCTCGCTCGAGCCGCCGATGCTGGCGGGCGATCGCCACGAGATCGTCGCCCGCGCCAGCCGCGCATCCGACGGCGGCGACGCGCCGTACACCGAGCTGCTCGCGCGCGACGACGTGGAGGCGGTGTACATCCCGCTGCCGAACGGCCTGCACAAGGTATGGGTCGAGCGGGCGTTGGCCGCCGGCAAGCACGTGCTCTGCGAGAAGCCGCTCGGCATGGACGAGGCCGAGGTCACGGCGATGTTCGCCGCCGCCGGGTCGGCCGGCCGGGTGTTGGCCGAGGCCTACGCGCCGCCGTACCACCCGGCCACCCAACTGGTCGAGCAGCTCGTAGCGTCGGGAGAGCTCGGCCAGCTGCTGTTCGCCCACCACGCGTTCAACTATTTCCACTCCTCGCCCGACACCGACCACCGTTACGACCCGGTGCTCGGCAACGGCTCGCTCCTCGACCTAGGGTGCTACGTGATCGGCCCGCTCCTCGCGCTGGCCGGCTCCGAGCCGACGCGCGTCGAGGCGGTGGCCCGCTACAGCCCGGCCCGGCCCGACCGCGGGCCGGTGGAGACGTCGCTGTCGGGGTGGTTCGACTTCGGCGGCTTCCGGGCCACGATCGAATCGAGCATGGAGGCGCCGCACCGCCGCATTCAGGAGCTGGCCGGCACCGGCGGTACGCTGCGCCGCGTCAGGGCGTGGTTTCCGGCGCCCGAGGACACCACGATCGAGGTCGCCCGGCCCGACGACTCGGTAGCCGTGTTCGAGCATCGCAGTGCCAACGCCTACCGCGAGATGATCGACGAGTTCGCCGCGGTGGTGCGCGATGGCGCGCCGCTGCGCTTCGGCCGGGCCGAATCCTTGCGCCTCGCCCGCACCCTCGACCGCGTGCTCGTTGCCGCAGAACACAACCGGGCCGATAGCCTGGCGCCGTGAGCCCCGACGACATCATCTCCCCGTTCGTGAGCCCGGCGGCGGCCGCCGCAGCACATGACGCCCCGCCGGCCGACGGGCCGATCGTCACGGTCACCGACGTGGCCCGCACCAAGGTGATCGAGCTGCGTGACGACGAGCCGGAGGGTTCGGCCCTCGGCATCCGCTTGGAGATCCTGTCGGACGAGGGCGCCGAGTTCACCTACGACCTCTCGTTCCAGGAGACGGCGAAGGCGGCGCTCACCGACATCGTGCGCAACCACGACGGGCTCCGGGTGATCGTGCCGGCCAAGGACGTGCCGAACCTGGAAGGGGCCACGCTCGACTACGAGATCGACGGCCTCGTGCTGCGCAACCCCAACCGGCCCCGCCCGATCCAGATCGGCAACCTCGTCATCTCCGACGAAGTCGCGGCCGAGGTCAAGGCGGTGATCGACGCCGAGGTCAACCCGTCGCTCGCCGCCCACGGCGGGTTCGTCACCTTCGTCGGCCACGACGGCGACGGTCGGGCGTACCTCACCATGGGCGGCGGTTGCCACGGCTGCTCGATGAGCCGGCTCACCATGCTCGAAGGCGTGCAGGTGATGATCCGCGAGAAGGTGCCGGCGATCCACAAGGTGATCGACGCCACCGACCACGCCACCGGCGAGAACCCCTTCTACCACTGACGCCGCCCAGATGTGTCCACCTCAGCGGCGGGTAGCAGGCGGTGAGTGCTAGCGCCCGAAGATCTCCATCGAAAGATCGGTGTACGTCAACGAGGTCCCGACCGTCGGACAGCGGTTGAAGATCGTGGCGTTGGTGCCGAGGAGCACGTCGGTCGTGGTGAAGCGGATCGGTACCGCTTTGTCGGCGCTGTGGCGCACGTTGGTGATGACGACCGTCAGCGGGCTACCGGCGACGACCGGCAGGTGGTGAAGGCTGGCCGTGGCCGTGCGCCCGTTTGCGACGAGGTTCGGCGTTCGGAGACGCTCGTCACCCGAACGGATCTCGAGGTCGGCGGTGAACACGCCGTCGGTGGCGATCGTCACCGAGTCGAGCTCGGTAGTGCCGGCCGGCACGACGAAGGGTTGCGTCACCGAACTCCCTGTTCCCGAGCACAGCATCTGCGCTGAGCTGGTCTCCGACAGCGTGCTGAGCACCGAGGTCGGCGTCGTGGTCGGGGCGACGGCGGTGGTGGTCGTGGTCGTGGTCGGCTCGGTCGGTGGCACCGTGGTCGGCGGCAGCGTCGTGGCGGTCGTGGTGGCCGGTGGAGCGGTCGTCGTATCCGGGGTCGTGACCGCCGTGGTGACGGCCGGCGGTGCGCTGGTCGGAACCGTCGACGCCTCGGTGGCGACCGGCGTCGAGGTGACCGGCGTCGTCACGGTCGTCGTGTCTGGGACGGGAGCCGTGGTGACCGGACGCGTCGGCGGGGGTGTCGTCGCCGTCGTGGTCGGCGCCCGCTGCTCCATGACGACCTTGCTCAGCTGCGGCAACCCGAGTCGCTGCGTCAGGTCGTTGATCGTCGGCGCGACGGCGGCGGCGATCTGGTCGGCGAAGTCGCTCGGGATCTGCGCCGGGTCGCTCGGTGCGAAGTTGTCACGCTGCTGGCTCGTCGCCGCGGGCTGTGTGCTCGCCAGTTCCTGCAGGATGCCGTTGCCGATGCAGCCGGTGATGATGCCGCCGACGAACTTGGCGAGTTCGTCGGCGCTGCGGCGCCCATCCTGGGTGATCGGTCCGAAATCGTCGGAGCACTGGGTGCTCGTGAGCTTGCCGAACAGCGACGTACGGACCTGGCCCTCGTTGCTCAACAGGGCCGGGGTCGCCATGCCCTGTCCGGCG
>JAYUAM010001010.1:0-2816 GCA_043741295.1 Acidimicrobiia bacterium | reverse complement strand
GCGGGCGGGCCACCCCGGCCACCGACGAGCAGCTGGCGGCGATGGCCGACGCCACGATCCCGATGGGTCGCCTCGCCCAGCCCGAGGAGATCGGGCGCGTCGTCGTGTTCCTGCTCTCGGACGCGGCGAGCTACATCACCGGGACCCTCGTACCCGTCGACGCCGGCTACACGGCCGTCTGACGGGCACGAGCGAGGCCGGCACAGACGATGGAGCACCGCCTGCTCGGGCGCACCGGGGTGAGGATCGCACCGCTCGCCCTCGGCACCGACAACTTCGCCAACCCGACGCCGGAGGACGAGTCGATCCGCATCGTGCACGCCGCGGTCGACGCCGGCATCAACCTCATCGACACGTCGAACAGCTACGCAGCCGGTGAGGCCGAACGCATCGTCGGCAAGGCGCTGCGCGATGGCGGCCGGCGCGACAAGGTGCTCATCGCCACGAAGGTTCACTACCCGACCGGCCCTGGCCCGAACGACCGCGGCAACTCGCGCCTGCACATCATCCGCGCCTGCGAGGACTCGCTCCGTCGGCTCGGCGTCGATCACATCGACCTCTACCAGACGCACCGCCCCGACATGGATGTGCCGCTCGCCGAGACGCTCGGCGCGCTCGACGATCTCGTGCGCGCCGGCAAGGTGCGCTACGTCGGTTCGTCCACCGCGCCGGCGTGGCACGTGGTCGAGTCGGTGATGACGAGCGAGCTGCACAAGCTGGCGGCGATCGTGTGCGAGCAGTCGCCCTACAACCTGCTCGACCGGCGCATCGAGAACGAGCTCGTGCCCGCCTGCCGGCGCCACGGCCTCGGCCTGCTCACGTGGTCACCGCTGGCGATGGGGATGTTGGCGGGCCGCTACTCGTCGGCCGACGCGCCGGCCGCCGATTCGCGCGTCGCTGCCAGGGCCGGCATCTACGCCGAGCGGGTGACCGCGCGCGGCGTCGAGGTCGGTAACCGCTTCGCGGCGATGGCTCGCCGGCTCGGTCATGACCCCGCGCAACTTGCGGTGCTGTGGGCCAAGGACCAGCCCGGGGTGACGGCGCCGATCCTGGGTCCGAAGACCGTTGCGCAGCTCGAAGGCCTGCTACCCGTGCTCGACATGACGCTCGGCGACGACGAGCGCGCCGCCGCCGACGAACTGGTCGCGCCGGGGAGCGTGGTCGCCAGCTTCTTCAACTCGGCCGCCTGGATGACCTGGAAGTTCGCCTGAGTCGCCCGCGACACGACGGCCATTTGGATCGCCTGCCTCGGGGCGCGTCGGCCGGTCGGGCGGCCCCGCTCCTTGCGGGGTCTCGGGGCTAGCATCGGCGCCCATGGCATCTGACCGTCGCCCCACCTCCGGTGCCCCCCGGCGCGGTCCGGCCCGTCCCGCTTCTCGCCCGGCCATCGATCCGGAGCAGGCGGCCGAGGACGTCCGCCGCTTCGCCGAGCTGGTGAAGGCCCAACAGGCCAAGACCCGCAAGGACCAGGCCGACGCCCGCCAGAGCGCCGCGGACGAAAAGCGGCGGGTGGACGACGCCGCTGCCGCCGAGCGGCGCGCCGTCGACGCGCAGTCCGCCAAGGACACCGCCGCCCGGCGATTGCGCGACGTGCGCGCTCGCGGCACGCCCGCCCAGGTCGCCGAGGCGGAAGAGGCGTACAAGGCGGCGCTGGCCGAGCAGATCACCGTCGAGCAGGGCGAGCGTCCGTCGTGGGCGCCGGCCCCGCCGGTCGTCGAACCGGACGCCGCCACCGACGAGCCCGCAGCAGCCGGCGACGGCGCCGCTGACGTGCCGGCAGCCGACCAAGGCGCCGCTGACGACAGTCCGGCTGGCGACGACGTACCCACGTCGGCGGCCGTCACGAACGAGTAGGAGACGTCATGTCGGGACTGTGTGAAGGTCGGGTCGCGGTGGTCACCGGCGCGGGGCGGGGCATTGGGCGCGAGCACGCGCTCTCGCTTGCCCGTCAGGGGGCGGCGGTCGTCGTCAACGACCTCGGCGGCACGGTCGACGGCTCCGGTGGCGACGTCAGCCCCGCCGAACAGGTCGTCGCCGAGATCACGGCGATGGGCGGCCGGGCCGTGGCGAACGGCGACGACATCTCCACCTGGGAGGGCGCACAGCGACTCGTGAACACCGCGGTCGAGACGTTCGGCGACCTCCACGTTGTCGTCAACAACGCCGGCATCCTGCGCGACCGGATGCTCACGAACATGACCGAGGAGGAGTGGGACGCCGTCATCAAGGTTCACCTGAAGGGCACCTTCGGTCCCGCCCGGTGGGCGGCGGCCTACTGGCGCGAGCAGGTGAAGCAGGGCAAGACGGTCGACGGCCGGATCATCAACACCACGTCGGTGTCGGGCATCTACGGCAACCCCGGTCAGACGAACTACGGCGCGGCAAAGGCCGGCATCGCCGCCTTCACGGTCATCGCCTCGCTCGAGCTCGCCCGCTATGGCGTGACCGTGAACGCCGTGGCCCCCGTCGCGCTCACCCGCATGACCGAAGGTCTCGGCAACGCGCCCGAGACCGACGAGGAGCGCGAGCTGCGCAACCCGCGGTGGATCGCGCCGATCGTCACGTGGCTCGCATCGGCCGAGTCGAAGGGCGTGACCGGCCGCGTGTTCGAGGCGAGCGGGACGACCCTGGCGATCGCCGAAGGCTGGCACCGCGGGCCGACGGTCGACCCGGTGGACGACCCGACGGCGCTCGGGCCCGTCGTCGCCGAGCTGCTAGGCCGGGCGCGCGGCAACGCCGGCATGGATGGCGTCGACGGGCACTGGCCACAACCGCAACCATCGAAGGGGTAGCGCGCTTACCTGACGTGGGTCGGT
>JAYUAM010001009.1:0-2822 GCA_043741295.1 Acidimicrobiia bacterium | reverse complement strand
ACGTGTGGGTACAGGCACCGGAGCACGTGATCGAGAACCACAAGGCGATGTCCAAGGCCGGCGACGATCCGAAGGCCCGTCGCAAGGCGAGCAAGGCGAAGGCGCCCGACGGCTTCGTCAACTACGACGAGGCGACGATGCACCGCCTGATCGGAGCGCGACCAGAACCGCTCGCCTCGCGATTCCGGGTGACCGCCGACCTCGTGGCCAGCGTGCTCGGCCGGCCCGACGGACCCGACGCGCTGAAGCACCTGCTGCGCACGAACCACGATGCCGGACCGCGCCGGCGCCAGCACACGCGCCGGGCGATCGCCGTGTACCGCAGCCTCGAAGCGGCCGGGGTCGCCGAGCGGTTGCGCGACGCCAACGGCCGGTGCCTCGGCGTGCGCGTCGGTTCGCTCGTGGAAGGCCAGGACGAACGCGCCGCGCTGCGCTTCTCGGCTCCGCTCATGCCCTTCGCCATCGAGGTCGTCGCCACGCTCGACGTCGAGGACCTGGCCTACGTGGTCGACGCGGTGAGCGTGGTCGAAGCGGTGCTCGACGACCCGCGCCAGATCCTCTACGCGCAGCAGAACTCAGCGAAAGGCCTCGAGGTGGCGCGCCTGAAGGCCGAGGGCGTGCCGTACGAGGAGCGGATGGAGCTGCTCGAAGCGATCACGTGGCCGCGCCCGCTGGCCGAGGTGATCGACGCCTGCTTCGCCACCTACCGGCAGAACCACCCGTGGGTGGCCGAGGAGCCGTCGCCGAAATCGATCCTGCGCGAGATGTTGGAGAGCGGCGACAGCTTCGCCACCTACGTGCGGCGCTACCGCCTGGAGCGCAGCGAGGGTCTCGTGCTGCGCTACCTCACCGATGCGTGGCGCACGCTCGACCGCTCCTTGCCCGACGACGCCTACACGTCGGCACTGGAGGACGTGATCGAGTGGCTCGGCGAGCTGATCCGCGCCACCGACGCCACGCTGCTCGACGAGTGGGCGCTACTCGCCGGCGGACCCGTGCACGAGCGCCACGCACCCGACGCGCTCGACATCGTCGCCGGCCCCCCGAAGGCCTGGCGCACCGCGGTTCGCACCGCGGCGTTCGGGTGGGTCGAGCTGCTCGCCACCCGCGCCCACGCCGCGCTGGCGGCACGCGCCGCGCCGGCCGGCGACGGCGCCGAGCCCGGCCGGAGCGATCACGGCCGAACCGATCACGGTCGCGCCAGCGACGACGCCTGGACCGCGAACCGCATCGCCTCGGCGATGGCGCCCTACTGGGCTGAATACGACGCCATCGGTAGCGATGGGGACGCGCGGTCGGCCGAGTTCTTCTCGCTCCGCGAGGAGCCCGGCCGGTGGGTCGTCACCCAGCGGCTCGCCGATCCGGCTGGCGATGGTGAGTGGCGTTTCGTCGCCGTGGTCGACCTCGCCGCGGCAGCTCGGGAGGGCGCGCCGACGCTGCGGCTCGAGGAGCTCGGCCCGACTTCGCGCGGTGGATGAACGGGGAGCGAAGCGACGCCGAAAGGTCGACGGCGGCCCGGGCCGCCTCATCCACACCGCGAGTGGGCGTTACCGCATCGGTACCGGCGCGTGACCCTGCGGGCGCCGTGGAGCGGGGCCGGTCGGCGGTCGCCTCCGGGACCGGTACCGTGACCGGATGTCCGACGACGACCTCGTCGATCTTCCGGCGACCGAGCAGCGCGATCTCCTCGCCCGCCGCGAGGTCTCGGCGCGAGAGCTGACCGAAGTCCACCTCGCACGCGTCGAGCTCGTCGACCGCGTCGTCAACGCGGTCGTCACCCGGTGCCCCGAGATGGCCCAGGAGCGGGCCGACGCGCTCGACGAACACCTTGCCCGCACCGGGCAGCCGGTCGGCCCGTTGCACGGACTGCCGGTCGTGCACAAGGACCTCGCCGACACCGCGGGCGTTCGCACCACGTACGGCTCGCCGATCTTCGCCGACCACGTGCCGCGCGTCGACGCTCTCGTCGTCGCCCGCATGAAGGCCGACGGCACGGTCATGCTCGGAAAGTCGAACACGCCAGAGTTCGGGGCCGGCTCGCACACGTTCAATCCGGTGTTCGGCCTCACCCGCAACCCCTGGGACCCGACGCGCAGCTGCGGCGGATCGAGCGGTGGCGCGGCGGTGGCCGTGGCCTGCGGCATGGCCGCGCTGGCCGATGGCTCCGACCTCGGCGGTTCGCTGCGCAATCCGCCGGCGTTCTGCGGCGTCGTGGGACTGCGGCCGTCGATAGGTCGGGTGCCCGAGACCGGCCCAATGGCCACCCGCGTCCGGCTTCCTGTGGCCGGGCCGATCGCTCGCACCGTCGCCGACACGGCGCTGCTCCTCGCGTCATTGGCCGGCCCCCACTGCCACGCGCCCGGCGGTCTGCCCGAGCCGGGCAGCACCTTCGCTCCGCCGCTCGAACCAGTGACCGAGCGACTGCGGGTGGCGATGTCACCCGACCTCGGCGACCTACCCGTACATCGCGACATCCGGGCCGTGTTCGCTCGGCTCACGCCGGTACTCGAACAACTCGGGTGGTCGGTCGAGGACGACTGCCCGCCGCTCGATGGTGCCGATCGGGCGTTCGAGGTGATCCGCAGCTGGTACTCGGCCAGCCGCGCCCAGGCGTTCACGAACGCTCAGCGGGCGATGATCAAGCCGGTGCTCGCCGCCGAGCATGACGCCGGTCGGGCGCGCACCGCCACGGAGCTGGCGGTGGCGTTCACGACAGAGACCCGGTTGGTGAACGCCGCGGTCGCCTTCTTCGAGCGCTACGACCTGTTCGTGTGCCCGGCCACGCAGGTGCCCGCGTTCCCGGTGGAGCAGGAGTACGTCAC
>JAYUAM010001008.1:0-6660 GCA_043741295.1 Acidimicrobiia bacterium | reverse complement strand
GCCACCGGCCTCGTCGCGCTCGCTGCCATCGTCGAATCAAAGATCGGCAACAGCACGTTCACCGGCGCCGACCTCGACAAGGACGACGATTTCAGTGCTTGGATAAACCGGTTCGAACAGGCGATCCGCGCATCAGCGTTCAACCCGGACAGCTCGCCCCTTCAGCAGCTCCTCCGACAGCCGGACCACAGCGTGATCGCGACGACGCACGCCGAGATCGTGTCGCTCTCCGGCACCAACCGCGCAGTGGTGCGGGAGGTCACGCCCGTCCAAACCGCCACCGCGGAAGCGATCGTCGCTCCCGTGCTCGGCGTGGTGCTCCCGCCGGCGATCGTCACCGCTCTCAGCAACGCACTGCTCGACATCGGGTGGACGGCGCCGACGTCTGGGGCGACGAACGCCCCCGACGCGACGACGATGGAAGCGATCCAGGCCAAATGGTCGACGTCGTGGCGCCGCTAACCGTGCGGACGGCGGCACTGGTAGACACGCCGGACGGACAGCGCGCCAATGAAGCGCGCGGATGAAGACAGCTAGGAGCGAGGCAATGCGCACGAGAACGACCACTGGATCGGTCGGCCACGCTCGACGGCGACGTGGCCGGCGCGGCGCGCCCGTGCCGCTCCTTGCGATCGGCCTGCTCGCCGGCTGTGTCACCAGCCGGACGACGAGTGGGACCCAGGGGCCAGAGGTCTCGTCGGCCGGGGTCACGTCTGGCACGTTCGGGACGAAGCCGAACACCAACTGCGTCGGCGTCGACATGGCGGTCAGCAGCGAGAAGATCGCCCTGCTGACCGAGCTCGCGAACTCCTTCAATGCCGACAAGAGCGCTCAGATCGCGGGCCGATGCATCCAGGTACGGCCGTACTCGAAGTCGTCCGGGTCGGCCGCCACCGCCCTCACGCAGGGCTGGACCGATGCCGCGGCCCAGGGGCCCCAACCCGTCGTTTGGTCGCCGGCAGCCAGCGCGTGGGCGGGCATCGTCAACCAGCGCACGGGCAAGACGATCGCGCCGGCCGGGCGCTCGTTCCTACGCACGCCGCTCGTCATCGCCATGCCAAAGCCGATGGCCGACGCGCTCGGCTACCCGGCCAAGTCGATCGGGTTCGCCGACATCGTGAAGCTCGCCAAGGACGACCAGGGGTGGGCGGCCCACGGCCATCCCGAGTGGGGTCCGTTCCGCCTCGGCAAGACGAACCCGAACTACTCCACGAGCGGTCTCAACTTCACGATCGCCCAGTACTACGCCGCCACCGGCAAGACCCGCGACCTCACGACCGAGGACCTCGCCCGGCCCGAGGTCGAGCAGTTCGCCAAGGACGTCGAATCGGCCGTGGTCCACTACGGCGACATCACGTTGACCTTCCTCAACAACTGGTTCCGGGCCGATGCCCGCGGCACGGCACTGACGTACGCCTCGGCGGTGGCCGTCGAGGAGAAGTCGGTGATCGACTACAACAGCGGCAACCCGGACGGCGTGCTCGACCCGGGCGAGACACCCCGGGCGCCGAAGGTGCCGCTCGTGGCGATCTATCCAACCGAGGGCACGTTGTTCTCCGACAGCCCGTTCATCGTGCTCGACACACCGTGGGTCACGCCCGAGCAGCGCCAGGCGGCCGAGCTGTTCCGCACGTTCGCGCTCACGCCCGACGTGCAGGCCAAGGTCCTCAAGTTCGGGTTCCGTCCCGGCAACCCCGACGTGCCGGTCGGTTCGCCGATCGAAGCGAAGTTCGGTGTCGATCCGGCCAAGCCCGACGCCACGCTCGACGTACCGCAACCGCAGGTGCTGACGGGCATCCTCGATCGGTGGGCTTCGAACCGCAAGACGGCTCGCGTGCTCCTGGTGATCGACGTGAGCGGGTCCATGGGCGACCCGGCCGACGGTACGGGCGGCGACACCAAGCTCGAGCTCGCCAAGCGAGCCGCCGCCAGCGCGCTCGACCAGTTCCAGCCGGGCGACCAGGTGGGGCTGCGCATCTTCTCTACGGGTTTGGCGAAGGACCCCAACGTCACGTCGATCGACCTCGTTCCGATCGCACCGATGCAGGAGGGTCAGCCGAACAAGATCCGAGCGGCGATCGAGAACCTGGTCCCCCAGCATGGCACGCCGCTGTACATCGCCGCCGCCGAGAGCTACACAGCGATGGCCGACAAGTACGACCCGGCGGCGATCAACGCGGTCGTCCTCCTGACCGATGGGGTGAACGACGACGGCAACGCGTCCGACGACAACCAGCAGCTCGCCGGCCTGATCGACGAGGTGCGCGTCGGGTCGGAGGGCGCCAACACCCGGCCGGTGCGGCTGTTCACGATCGCCTACGGCAAGGATGCCGACAAGCCGACGCTGAAGCGCATCGCCGAGGCGTCCACCGGCGCCGCCTACGATGCGTCGAACCCGAACACGATCGACCAGGTGTTCGCCGCGGTCGTGTCGAACTTCTGAATCCAGCTCCTGAACCGAACCCCTGAACGTAGCCATGGCCCGCCTGTCGTTCCGCGATCGCTTCTTCACCCCGCCGGTGGCGCGGGCGATCATGTCGCCCCTCGGCATCCTGCTCGCGGGGGTCGGCACCGCGGGAGCGGTGCTCGGCGGGCTCGGCATACCGATCGCGCTCGGCGTCGGCGCCGCGGCGTGGGCCGGGCGCGTGCTCGTGGCGGTGCCGAAGGGCAATCGGCCCGGCGACAGCACGGCGATCGACGCCTACACATTGAACGACCCGTGGCGCGCCTACGTGCTCGCCGCCCAGTCGAACCGCAACCGCTTCGAGCGCACGATCAACGCACTGCGACCCGGCCCGTTGCGGGAACGGCTGAGCACAGTCTCGGCCCGCTTCGAGGACGCCGTTCAGGAGTGCTGGCGCGTCGCCGTGCGGGGCAACGACATCGAGGCGGCGCTGCGCACGCTCGACACCCGATCGGCCCAGATGGAACTATCCGCATTGCAACGCCAGCCGCCGACGCCGGCCACCCAGGCCACGGTCACCTCGCTTCAGGCGCAGCTCGGCTCGGCGAACCGAATGGTCACCGTCGCCACCGGCGCCCGCGACCACCTGCGCCTGCTCGATGCCCGCATGGACGAGATGATCGCCCGCGCCGCCGAACTGTCGGTTACGGCCGACGGGGACATCGGGACCCTCGATGCCGACGTCGCCGGCCTCGTCGATGAACTGGAAGCGCTGCGCCAGGCGATGGAGGAGACCGGTCGCGCGTCGGGCCGACCGGCGATCGACGCAAGCGAGCAGCCGGCTGACCCGGGCGAGCAGCCAGGTGGATGGGCGACGCCGTCGCCCGGTCCGTGAGCGACCGCGCCGGAGCCGACCTGGCGCGGGCCAACGTCGTCGTCGCGATCGGCACGCTGCTGTCGCGCGTCACCGGGTTCGTCCGATTCGCGCTGCTCGCCGCCGTCGTCGACCGGGCGTTGGCCGATGCCTACAACGTCGCCAACAACGTGCCGAACATGCTCTACGAGCTCGTGCTCGGAGGCGTGCTCACCGCAACCTTGATCCCGATGTTCACCGAGCAGGCCGACGCCGGCGACACCGAATCGACCTCGGCCGTCGTGAGCACGGCGCTCGTCGTCACGACGGGTCTCGCCATCGTCGCCACCGCGCTGTCGCCACTGCTCGTGCGGCTTCTCACCGCGCTCTCGTCCGGCAAGGACGTCGACGTCGCCCAGCTCCGGGCGGTCGCGCTGTTCTTCGCGCTCTGGTTCGTTCCCCAGATCGCGTTCTACGGCGTCACGTTCCTGGCGTCGGCGCTGCTCAACGCCCGCCGGCGATTCTTCGCCGCCGCGTGGGCGCCGGTCGTCAACAACCTCGTCGTCATCGTCGCCCTCGCGGTCATGACGACGCGCGTGCCGAAGCCGCGTTCGCTTGCCGTCGCCCACGGCGCCGGCTCGCTCCGGCTCTGGCTCGCGGTACCGACGACGGCCGGCGTCGTGGCGATGGCGATCAGCCTGCTGCCGGCGCTGCACCGGGCCGGTGTGCGCATCCGGTTCCGGCCCGACCGTCGACATCCCGCGGTGCGCCGCGTACTCGGCCTATCGCGCTGGACGGCCGGGTACGTCGTGGCCAACCAGGTCGCCCTGTTCTTCGTCACCGCGCTCACCAAGCCCGGATCGGGCGGCGCCACGGCGTACATGCTCGCGTTCCTCATCATGCAGCTACCGATCGGTCTGCTGGCGATGTCGGTGGCCACCACCTTCGCCCCCGAGCTGGCGCGCGCCCGCCTGGCCAAGGACCGCGCCCGGTTCGCCCGCACGTTCGATACCGGTCTCGGCGCCCTAGCCGTGCTCCTGCTGCCCGCCTCGGCCAGCCTCGTCGCGCTCGCCCGGCCGCTCGTCACCGCCGTGCTCGAGCGCGGCTACTACTCGGCGGCCAGCGCGTCGGACACGGCCCACGCCCTCGCCGCGTTCGGCGTCGGGCTGTTCTTCCTGGCCGGCTACCTCTTCACGCTGCGCGGGTTCTACGCCCACGACGACACCCGCTCGGCGTTCGTGATCAACGTCGTCGAGAACGTCGTGAACATTCTCCTCGGCGTGGCGCTCGTCGGGCGGTTCGGGGTACCTGGCCTGGCGTGGTCGTTCACCGTCGCGTACATCGTGGCCTTCGTGCTCGCGCTGCGGGCGCTCCTCTGGAAGATCCGGGCGACGTCGGGTCGTACGATCGTCGGTTCGCTCACCCGACTCGGTCTGGCGGCAGCGGCGTGCGGCGAGGTCGCCTGGCTCGCCAGCCGCGCCGTGGGCTCAGACACCTTCGCCGGTTCGCTCGCTCGTCTCGTGGCCGGCACCGTGGTCGGAGGCGGTGTGTACGTCGCGTCGCTGTGGTGGCTTCGCGCCCCCGAGCTCGGTCAGATCAACCGTCTCGTCCGCCGCCTCGCTTGAGCCGCCGGCGCGCGGTCGCGGGAAACCGCAAAGACCCCGCCAAGAGCAGTCGGCGTTCGACCCGGCGCGGGCGCCGCCTGGCTAGGCTTCCCGGCATGTTCAAGCTCGCCCGCAAGTGGTGGAAGTACGTCACGGCCAAGCTCACCGGCTCGTTCAACGAGCGGGCCGACCCGAAGGTGCAGATCGAGCAGGCGATCATCGAGGCGCAGGAGCAGCACCGTCGTCTCACGCAGCAGGCGGCCAACGTCATCGCCAACCAGAAGCAGGGCGAGATGTCGTTGAACCGCTCGCTCGAAGAGCTGACGAAGGTGAACGGCAACGCCCGCCAGGCCCTGCTCATGGCGTCCGACGCCACGGCGAAGGGCGACACCGCCAAGGCCACGCAGTTCAACTCTGCGGCCGAGGCACTGGCCACGCGCATGATCGAGCTCGAACGCACGGTGCAGGATCAGAAGTCCCTCGTGCTCCAGTCGACCTCGGCCTCCGACCAGGCGAAGGCTGCGGTGCAGCAGAACGCGTCGAACCTGCAACGCAAGCTCTCCGAACGCTCCAAGCTCCTGAGCCAGCTCGACCAGGCCAAGATGCAGGAGCAGATGAACTCGGCGATGGCCAGCCTCAACCAGACCGTCGGTCAGGACGTTCCCACGTTCGACGAGGTGCGCCAGAAGATCGAGGCCCGCTACGCCCAGGCCACGGCGGCCTCCGAGCTGACCTCGACGTCGGTCGAATCCCGGATGATCGAGATCGAGCAGGCGACGGCGAACGTCGAAGCGCAGAGCCGCCTCTCGCAGCTGCGCACCGAGCTCGGCCTTGACGGTGGCCAGCAGGCCGCTCCTGCGGCGGTCGAGCAGCCAAAGCCGCAGGCCCAGGCCTGATCGGTCCGGCGGGCTCGGCCCGGCTCGGCCCGGGAGCGACGCTCAGGTCGAGAGCACGACGAGGTCGTCGCGGTGGACGGCCTCGCTCGCGATGCTCTCCGGCAGCTCGCTGAGCCGGCGCCCCATCATCGAGCGCAACGTCGACGCGCTCACGGCGGCCAGACCGCGCGCGAACACCTGACCGTTCTCGTCGCGCACGTCGACCGTGTCACCGTCGTCGAACTCGCCGCGCACCTCGCGCACGCCAGCCGGCAACAGCGAGGTGCCTCGTTCGACGAGCGCTCGCCGCGCCCCGTCGTCGACCGTGATCGACCCTTCGACGGCCGACGCAAAGGCTATCCAGAGCTTGCGAGCCGGTAGACGCCGGTCGTGGGCGCGGAAGATGGTTCCGACGCCGGCAACGCCGGCCACCGCGTCCACCACCACGTCGGCCCGTTCGGCTGGCGCGATGACGGCCTGCACGCCGGACCACGACGCCATCCGGGCGGCGGCGAGCTTCGACGCCATCCCTCCGCTGCCCCGGTTCGAGCCGCTGGCGCTGGCCCGCACGTCCAGAGCGGCGTCGTCGGCCGTCACCTCGGCGATGAGCGTGGCCGACGGGTCGCGACGCGGGTCGGCCGTGTACAGCCCGGCGGTGTCGGTGAGCAGCACGAGCACGTCGGCATCGACCAGGTGCGACACGAGCGCAGCGATGCGATCGTTGTCGCCGAAGCGGATCTCGTCGTCGGCGACGGCGTCGTTCTCGTTGATGATCGGCACGCAGCCGAGCTCGAGCAGCCGGATGATCGTCTGGCGAGCGTGCAGGTACTGCTGGCGCACGAAGAAGTCGAGCGGCGTCAGGAGCACCTGGGCCGGCACGAGTCCGTGGCCGCTGAGCACATCGTCGTACACCCGCATGAGACG
>JAYUAM010001007.1:0-6667 GCA_043741295.1 Acidimicrobiia bacterium | reverse complement strand
CGACGTTCCACGCCACCTGCTCGTGGCCTTCGCCTCGCTTGACGAGCGGCAGCCGAAGACGGTCGGGCGCGTTCACGGACTCGAAACCGAAGCGGCCCTTGTCGCACAGCCAGCCCCAGTTCACCGGGTCGCTGTCGACGCCCTGGTAGCGCACCAGCTCGTCACGGGTGGACTGTACGACCGTGCGGCAACCGACCGAGCACGTGGTGCACGTCGACTCGGTCTGCTCCAGGTCCCACGGGCGGGCCTTGAACCGGTACGGCTTGGCGGTGAGCGCGCCCACCGGACAGATCTGGACGGTGTTGCCCGAGAAGTACGACGAGAACGGATCGTCGGGGAAGGTGTTGATCTGCGTGTCGTTGCCGCGGAACGTGAAGTGGATCAGCGGGTCGCCGGCCACCTCCTTGGCGAAGCGCGTACAGCGGTCGCACAGTATGCAGCGCTCGCGGTCGAGGAACACGAGATCGCTGATGGCGATCGGCTTCTCGTAGTGCCGCTTCTCCTCGACGAACCGGCTCTCGCCCGGGCCGTGCGAGAACGCCTGGTCCTGCAGCGGGCACTCGCCACCCTTGTCGCACACCGGGCAGTCGAGCGGGTGGTTGGCGAGCAGGAACTCGAGCACGCCCTCCTGCGCCTTCTTCACCGTCGGCGAGTCCGTGTGCACGACCTGGTTCTCGGCCACCGGCGTCATGCACGACACGACCATCATCGGACCGCGCGGGCCTTCGACCTCGACCAGGCACTGGCGGCACATCCCGACGGGCGTCATGCGCGGGTGATAGCAGAAGCGCGGCACGTAGACGCCGGCATCCTCGGCGGCATCGATGACGAGCTGACCCGGCCGCGCCTCGTGGGCCTTGCCGTCGACCGTGATGGTGACCGTGGTCTTCTTCGGCGGCTCGGGCGCCGGAGCTTCGGCTTTCCCTGCGTCAGCTTTCGCGGTATCAGTCATGAGTGGTCCCGTGGGCGGAGGCTCCGGCGAGCGGGCCACCGTGGCGGCGCCACTCGACGCCGTCGATCGGGCGCCCGTGGGCAACGTAGTGCTCGAACTCGTGACGGAACCGCTTCACGGCCGACGCGATGGGCGACACGGCCGACGGGCCGAGCGGGCAGATCGTCGTTTGACGCGGGGGCCAGGCGATGCCGGGGCTGATGTTGTCGCTCACATCGAGCAGCAGATCGAGGTCTTCAGTGCGCCCGTAGCCGTCGAGAATGCGCTGCAGGATGCGGTCGAGCCACGTGGTGCCCTCACGGCACGGCGTGCACTTGCCGCACGACTCACGGGCGAAGAAGCGCACGATGCGCCAGCACGCCTCCACCATGTCGGTGGTCTCGTCCATCACGACGATGGCGCCCGAGCCGAGCATCGAGCCCGACTTGTCGATCGTCGGCTTGTCGAGCGGCAGGTCGACGTGCTCGTCGAAGAACCACGGCGCGGACGCGCCTCCGGGGATGTACGCCTTCAGCCGGTGGCCGTCGCGGATGCCGCCGCCATACTCGGGTGCCTCGAACAGCATGCGGAAGGTGGTCGTGCCGTTCGGCACCTCGAACACGCCGGGGCGGTTCACGTGACCAGACAGGGCGAACATGCGCATCCCGGTGGACGTCGGCGCACCGACGTCGTGGAACGCCTGGCCGCCGTTGGCGATGATCCACGGCAGGTTCGACAGCGTCTCGACGTTGTTGACGATCGTCGGCTGCAGGTACAGCCCCTTGGCCGCCGGGAAGAACGGCGGCTTCAGGCGGGGCATGCCGCGGTTGCCTTCCAGTGATTCGATGAGCGCGGTCTCTTCGCCGACGATGTAGGCGCCGGCGCCCCACGTGAGCGTGATGTCGACCGAGAACTCGCCGCCGGCGATGTTCTTGCCGACGAGGTTATTCGCGTAGGCGTCGTTCAGCGCCTGGGCCAAGCGCTCCTGGGCGAGCGCCATCTCGCCGCGCACGTACAGGAACGCGTGGGCGGCGTTGAACGCGTAGGCGGCGATGACGATGCCCTCGATGAGCTGGTGCGGGTCGAGCTCCATCAGGAGCCGGTCCTTGTAGGTGCCCGGCTCGGACTCGTCGCCGTTGATCACGAGGTAGCGCGGCAGGACCGTCGGCGGAAGGAAGCCCCACTTCGTGCCGGCCGGGAAACCGGCGCCACCACGGCCCTGCATCTCGGAGGTCTTCACCTCGGCGTGCACCTGCTCGGGCGTCATCGACGTCAGCACCTTGCGCAGCGCGTCGTACCCACCGGTGCGCACGTAGCCGTCGTAGGTGAACCCGTCGGTCTGCTCGAAGCGCGACGTCACCATCTTCGGACCCGTCGGCACCAGCCCCGACACGTGGAACGATGGGGTTGAGTCGCTCATGCGACACGCACCTTCTGGAGGTTCGGCGAGCGGCGAAGCGAAGCGGAGCCGGCGAGCACGGCAGGTGAGCCGGAGGCGAACCGGGATGAACAGCTCATCGTGCGTCCACCTTCTGCTGGGCTTCGACGCCGCGGTTCGACCACGCCTCGGTGGTGCGCTGACGGGTGCGGGCGAGGGTGCCGTGGGCAGGGATCTCGTCGCCGAGATGCCCGGCGCGAAGCTCGGCGACCAGCTGGTCGAACTCGCCGTTCGTCACCTTGTAGCGGAACCGGTAGTTCACCTGCAGGGCCGGCGCCTCGGTGCAGGCGGCGATGCACTCCACGTCCTCGATCGTGAACAGGCCGTCGGCCGTGGTCGAGCCGGCCTTGATGCCGAGGTGCTCCTCGGCGTGCTCGAGCAGCTCCCATCCGCCGAGCAGCTGACACGAGATGTTCGTGCACACGTTGATGCAGTAACGCCCGATGGGATGGAACTTGAACATCTCGTAGAAGCTCGCCGTGCCGTACACCTCGGCAGGCGTGACGCCGACGAGGTCGGCGATGTGGGCCATAGCGTCGTCGGCCACGTACCCGTCCTGCTCCTGGGCGAGGTGGAGCAGAGGGATGAGCGCCGACTTCGGGCGCGGGAAGCGTCCGATGATCTCGCGCGCCGTGTTGGTGTTGATGTCGTTCAGTCGTGCCATGGCGTACCAGTCAGCTCGAGTGGGCCGGGTGGACTGCACTCATACGTTGCCCCGTGAGGTCGTCGTCATCCGCTTCACCAGCGCACCGACAAGGGCGAAGACGGCGGCAGCGACGAGCCGCCGTGTGATCCACCGGCGCACCCTCGACCGGGAGCCGGACGAGCCCCTCACCGGTCGACCTCGCCGAGGACGGGGTCGACGGAGGAGATCACGGCGACGGCGTCGGCGACCAGGCCGCCGCGCATCATGTGCGGCAGCGCCTGGATGTTGACGAACGATGGGGCCCGGATGTGCATGCGGTACGGCTTGGCCGAACCGTCGGAAGCGATGTAGCAACCGATCTCACCGCGCGGGCTCTCGATCGCCACGTACACCTCGCCCTCGGGCACCTTGAAGCCCTCGGTGAAGATCTTGAAGTGGTGGATCAACGCCTCCATCGACTCGTCGATGCGCGCCCGCGGCGGCGGCGTCACCTTCTTGTCCTGGATGCGGTAGTCGCCGCCCGGCATCTTGTCGAGCACCTGATGGATGATGCGGATCGACTCGCGTATCTCGTTCAGCCGGATGGCGTAGCGGTCGAACGCGTCACCGTAGGAACCGACGATCACGTCGAACTCCACCTGCTCGTAGCGCAGATACGGTGTGCCGCGGCGCAGGTCCCAGGCCACTCCGGTCGAGCGAAGGATCGGGCCGGTGGCACCGAGCGCCACAGCCTCTTGAGCGGTGACCACGCCGACGCCCTGCAACCGCTCGCGCCAGATCGGCTGGCCGGTCATCAGGACGTCGTACTCCTCGAGCCGCGGCGGGATCAGTTCGAGCAGGCGCAGCACGTCGTCGCGCCAGCCCGGCGGCATATCGGCCGCGGTGCCGCCGACGCGGATGAAGTTGTGGTTCATCCGCAGCCCGGTGACCTTCTGGAGGAAGCGGAGCACCTCTTCGCGCTCACGCCAGCCGTAGATCATCATCGACACTGCGCCGATGTCCATGCCGTTCGTAGCGAGGAACAGCAAGTGGCTCGCCATCCGGTTGAGCTCGGCGAGCAGCATCCGGATCCACACGGCCCGCTCCGGCAGATCACCGTCGATGCCGAGCAGCCTCTCTACCGCCATGGCGAAGACGAGCTCGTTGGTGAGCGGGCTCACGTAGTCCATCCGCGTGACGTTCGTGCCGCCCTGCAGATACGTGAGCTCCTCGCCCTGCTTCTCCATGCCGGTGTGCAGGTAGCCGATGATCGGCTTGCAGCGCAGCACCTCTTCGCCCTTGAGCTCGAGCATCAACCGCAGCACGCCGTGGGTCGACGGGTGCTGGGGACCCATGTTGATGATCATCGTCTGATCTTGCGTGGGGTCCGCCTCGGCCACCGCGAGCGCGGCCGCATCGGTCTCGGACAGGCGCAGCACGGACCCGACCTCGCGCATCAGTTCCTTGGCGCCCAGCTCGTGACGCGGGCGCAGCTCCTGTGCGCCCTCGCTCGTCTGGAACACGCCAGCCGCGTCGGTGACAGCGGCCATGCCGCTGTCAGCGTCGCCCGCCTTGTCGCCGGCCGGAGCAACCTTCGCGGTCGCGTTCTTCTCGGTGATCGCCATGGAACCTCCCTTCGTCTCGATCGGTGGCGCGCTAGCGCTCGCCGGTGCTCTTGAACTGCACGGGGATGCGGCCGATGTCGTAGTCCTTGCGCAACGGGTGGCCGTCCCAGTCCTCGGGCATCAGGATGCGTGACAGGTCGGGGTGGCCGGTGAACGCGATGCCGAACATGTCGTAGGCCTCGCGCTCCATCGCCTCGGTGCCCGGCCACACGTCGAACGCACTCGGCAGCGTGGCATCATCGGCCGGCACCTGGGCCCGCACCCGCACGCGGTTGCCCGTGGCGATCGACAGCAGGTTGAGCACGATCTCGAAGCGCTCGGCGGTCACGCCGTCGGGCAGGGGTCGGCCAGGGTGCGTGAGGTAGTCGACCGCACAGAGGTCGACACACATCGTGTACCCGTCGGCGACGAAGGCGCGGAGCACCTCGAGGTAGCGGTCGCGGGAAACGTGCACCACGGATTGGCCGCGGCTCTCGCTCGTCGGGCAGCCGTGCACCAGGACAGAGCCGGGATCAACGGCAACGGCGTCGGGCGCGTCAGCGGTGTCGGCCTTGGCCGCGCCGGTCGCGGGCTTGACGGTGTCGGTCACGGGATCAGCGCTTCGGGAGGGCGAGGATGACCGGCACGCCGGCAGCGGCCGCTTCCTCGACGTGGACATGGGCGCCGCCACCGGTGCCCGCCCGGCGGCGCAGGATCTCGCCGTTCTCGATCAGACCGTGCAGCGTCTCGATGGCATGGATGAGCGTCTCGGGCGTCGGCGGGCAACCGGGCGCATAGACGTCGACCGGCACGACCTGGTCGACGCCCTGCACGATGGCGTAGTTGTTGAACATCCCGCCGGTGGACGCGCACACGCCCATCGAGATGACCCACTTCGGTTCCATCATCTGGTCGTAAACCTGACGGAGCACCGGCGCCATCTTCTGGCTCACGCGGCCGGCCACGATCATGATGTCGGCCTGGCGCGGCGAGGCGCGGAACACCTCCATGCCGAAGCGGGCGATGTCGTAGTGCGCGGCGCCGGTCGCCATCATCTCGATCGCGCAGCAGGCCAACCCGAACGACGCCGGCCAGCTCGACCGCGAGCGCGCCCAGCCGACGAGGTCTTCGATCTTGCCGGTGATGATCCCGTCGTCGAGGCCACCGAGCCCGTCGTCGAGCAGACCCTGGATGATGCCCATCAGGCCGCCGCCCCCGGCTCGTCGAAACGACCCTCGGCACCGACGCGACGCACCGTGGTCGTCGACGTGCGGCTGGCCGAAACCTCGTCGCTGTCCATCAGCCGGGCCCGCTTCGCCGGCCCCCAGTCGAGCGCGCCGCGCGCCACGACGTACACGAACGCCAAGAAGAACACAACAGAGAAGGAGATGAGCTCCAGGAACCCGTAGCCGCCCAGCTCCTGACGAGCGACGACGTACGGGTAGAGGAAGATCAGCTCGATGTCGAACATGATGAACAGCATCGCCACGAGGTAGAAGCTCACCGGGAAGCGGTCCGGCGGCTCTCGAGTCGGCACGATGCCGCACTCGTACGGCGCGAGCTTCGCCGACGTCGGTCGCTTGCGGTTGAGCAGGCCCGACGCGGCGAACGATGCCGAGGCGAAGAGCACGCCGAGGATCATCAGCGCGACGACCGGAAGGTACTGGCCCATGAGATCAGTCGGCGGTGGCGGGCACCGGCACGCGGCTGGCCCCGGATCGGTTGGCCGCCCACAGCTTGTCGCGCTGGTGCAGGCGTAGGCAGAGGAAGAGGAACATCAGCGACGAGCCGAGCGTGATGAACGCCGCCGGTTGTCGACGGGTGCCGAGGTCACGGGCCATGAGCACGAAGTGGGTCGGCTGCGTCGGGTCGATCTTGGCGATCGGCGGCGCCTTGCCCGGCTCGGTCTTCTGCGGAATCGTCGGCTGGAACTGCACGAGCGCGTAGTGGGTGTGGTGGAAGAACGCGAAGTAGTCGAGATCGGCGTTGCCGAACTTCATGCCGAAGACCTTGATGTTGTGGATCCGCTTGTTCGGCCACTTGGTGCCACCGCGGTCGTACGCGGCGAT
>JAYUAM010001006.1:0-14945 GCA_043741295.1 Acidimicrobiia bacterium | reverse complement strand
TGGGCCGTGAGCTTGCCCTCCATCGCCAGGGTTGCCAGCTGCAGCTGCGCCTCGGCGAAGCGGTCCATGTAGTCGAGGATGATGAAGCCCTCCATCCGACCGCGCTTGATCAGCAGGTTGAGGTAGTTCGCCGGGCCGGGCGGGAGCCTCGAGTCGTTGTAGCCGGAGATCGCCCCGCACAGCACGACACGGCCGCGCATCGCCAGGTGACCGAGGCACGTGTCGAGGATCGGGCCACCCACGTTGTCCCAGAACAGGTCGATGCCACCGGGCAACAACCGGCGCAGCTCGGCCCCGACATCCTGCGTCTTGTAGTTGACGGCGTGGTCGAACCCCGCCTCGTCCACGAGCCAGCGGCACTTGTCGTCGGTGCCGGCGAGGCCTACAACCGTCGCCGCGCCCTGGATCCGGGCCAGCTGCCCGACCACGGACCCCGTGGCACCCGCCGCGCCCGACACCACGACGTGGTCGCCGGTGACCATCCGCCCGACGTCGGTGAGCCCGAACCACGCCGTGAGGCCGGTCACGCCGAGCAGTCCGAGTGCGGTGCCGGCATCGATGCCGGGCGGGACCACCTGCGCCGTCTCCGGTCCGGTCGCCGGCACGATCGCGTAGTCCTGCCATCCGAGCCGCCCGAAGACCGTGTCGCCGACCTTCAGACCGTCGCCGTTGGTGGCGACGATCTCGCCCAGGCCGGCGGATCGGATCACTTCACCGATCCGGATCGCCGGCAGGTACGTGTCGACCTCGTTCATCCACCCGCGGATCGTCGGGTCGATCGACAGGTGGCGCACGCGCACGAGTGCCTCGCCCGGCCCGGCTGTGGGTACGGGCGATTCCTCCAGGCGGGTGGTGTGCTCGTCGACCATGCCGGTCGGGCGTTGGGCGAGGACGATCCGGCGGTTGGTGTCGGTCATCGGCTCAGTCTTGCCGCGCGACGACAAGGAGCCCTAGCTCTAGTCGTCACCTGGGGTCTGCGCGGCGGACCGCCGCCGACCGCCGAACGCCCGGGCCAGGAGGGGCGTACGAGCAGCGAGGAGGCCGCCGAGGTCGTCGGTCTGATCGAACCGGGGCCGCCAAGGAACGGCGGCATGGTCGGCGTCGTCGGCTTCGATGCCAGCCGCCTCGCGGTCGTCGGGCTCGTCCGGCGCTGACGCCGCCAGCTCGGCGACGGCGGTCGTCGCCGGCCCCTCGGACCGGGCCTTGATCGTGGTCGAGGCGGCGGGTTCGGTGTCGAGCGGTAGTTGGACGTCGCTCGACGCCGTCGTCCGTGCCCGACGCTTCGAGCGGCGGGCTGGCTCGGCCGTTGTGCGTCCCGCTGGCCGGGAACCGCCCTCGGTCGAGGCGGGTGGTGTGAACAAGGTGGACGAGTGCGCCTCGCGACGATCGTCGAGCCACCAGCCGCGCGGCAAGACCATCGCCCGTGCGTGCGCAGCGCACAGAGCACCGGTGGTCGCCGCACGGTCCGCCGAGACCGTGAGGTCCGCGAACCAGGCGGTGCGCCGTCCGGCGTCGAAGCCGTAGGCGACCGACGCGCGGGCGGCACAGTCCGGCCGCTCGCACTGCCTGCCCATCGGCCACTCCTTCGTGCGACGCCGTCCGGCGCCTGCGATCTCCGAAGGCTACCGCGCCGCTCCTGCGCCTCGGCGCCGAGGCGTCGGGCCGACCGGCGACGTCATCGACCGTTCGACGAGGTGAACCTGCGAGCGGACAGGTGGATCGTGACACTATCGCCGGCGCACTTGCCGATCTCGGCGCGCAGAGCCTTGTTTACCGGGAGCTTGTGGGTGCCGTCGCCGAGCGCCATGAGCGACGTGTGGAACGGGTGGCCGTCGATCGTGCCGTCGACCCGGACGAGGCCACGGGTGCCGAAGTACTCGGCGGTCCAATCGGTGATCACGCAGGTCCAACCGCCGACCTCGCCGGTGGAGTGCAGGGTGGCGCTGAACGTCTTGTCGAGCGCAACGACGTCGGGGGCGTGGCGAGTCATGACCGGTCCTCCACCACGTAGAAGCGGTTGCCGTCGGGATCGTCGAACGTGAACATCGCCGGGACGCCCTCCCAGCGCAGGACCTCGCCGACGGCAACACCGAGAGCGGCGAGAGCGGCGTGCTCGACCTCGGCGTCGGGAACCGTGAAGCGCACACCGCTGTCGGCCGGGCCGTTGACGATCCCTCGGTCGAGCGCCAGCGAAACGTCGGCTCCGGCGGGCGCGATCTCGATCCAGCGCAAGTCCGGGCCGATCGCGGCGTCGAGTCTGACGTCGAAGCCGAGGGTATTGGTGTAGAAGTCGACAGCAGCCGCCTGGTCGGCGACGGTGATGCTGATCGTGCGGATGGCGGTGATCGTGCTCATCGTGGTTGGTTCTCCTTCACGCGGTTGGTGTTTGGCACGCGGTTGGTGTTCGGCACGCGGTTGGTGTCTGGGAGGGGTCGGCGTACATCAGCGATCCGGGCGTGGTGAGCGGCTCGCCCGTCTCGAGCCAGGTCTTGAGACCGGACAGGATCATCGGCCAGCCGCCGTAGATCTCGGGTGGGGCGTCGCCGGCGAGCTCGTCGTGGGTGACGGTGAGCCGGCAGGAATCTCCGACCGGCTCGATCTCCCACGTGACCCGGGTCGTGCCCTGGGCGGCGGCGGCCTCGCTCCACAGGGTGTGCATCGTCTGGACGAGGCGTCGGGGCGGGTCGACCACGACGTTGTCGCCCTCGGCGAGCGGCGTGTCGGACCCGGGGTGCACGAGGCGGAACGTCGAGCCGGTCGTCCACACCGACTCGACCGAGGCGCCGAAGTGGTACTTGGCCCGCGTCTCGGGGTCGCAGATGGCGTCCCACAACCGCTGGGGCGTCGTGCGGATGTAGATCTCGAACACCTTCTCCATCGGGAGCTCCAGTTCTCGTTTCAGTCCGCTCAGCCCGGCCGCCCAGGTCTCGGTGTACTTCGAGACCCAACGGTCGTGCACGAGCCGGATGGGTACGGGGTTGAGGTAGTGGAACTTCTCCCGGCCGCGCCGCTGGACGACGACGAGCCCGGCCTCCTCGAGGATCGTCAGATGCTTCGCCACCGCGATGCGCGTCATGTCGCGCCCAACGGTCAACGCGACCAGGGTCTGGCCGTCGCGCTCGAACAGCGTGTCGAGCAACGCCCGACGGGTCGGATCGGCGAGGGCCCGGAAGATCGGTTCCACATCCGACACAATAGGAAACCAAATGGTGTCCTGTCAAGAGAGGGAGGGTGCTTGGGCAACCGCAGACGTCACCAAGGCCGGATCACCTGCACGCGTGAGCTCGTGACGTCGTCGGACGCCGTGAGCAGCGGCACGTCGAGCTGTTCGGCGAGCAGGAGGGCGGACCACGAGTCGAGCGCGTCGACGACGTCGAGACCGGCCCGATCGAGCGTCTCGGCGACGAGAGTTCGTACGGGAAACCACTCGGCGACGGCCGAACGAGCGAGACCGATCTCGACCCGTATCCGGCCAGGGTTCCCCTCGTAGCGCGTCGCCAAGAAGCGACCGACCGTCATGGCCGTCCAGTCGAGGGCGACAAGGACCTCCGCGTCCTCCGGTCGCCGCCCTTCGAGAACCCCAGCCGCGACCAGGACACCACCAGCGTCGCAGACGACGCTACGCAGCATCCGTCGTCCGCAGGCGCCGCCGGATCGCCTCGAACTCGGCCCGGCTCATCGGCTCGCGCCCGGCCACGAACTCGGCCGGCGACCGCCGGCCAGCGATCCGGGTCAGCTCGTTGCGGAGGTACTGCTGGACGGGCATGCCGGCGGCTGAGGCCTGCTCGAAGCGGCGCGGCCCAAGCTCGGGTCTTGGCACATGAGGCGCCAGCGAGCGTTCCAGCGTGCGCGCCCGCTCCGCCACGAACACGACTCGAGTGGGCGATATGGGCCTCGATCCCATGACTTCTACGGTGTGAACGTAGCGCTCTTCCGACTGAGCTAATCGCCCGAGAACTCCCGAGGTTAGCGGGCCCGCAGTCCGGCCGAAAACTGGTTCCCCGCCGCTCCTCAGTCGCGGCGGAGGCAGGCGTAGCCGATCACGCCGTCGTGACGGCGGTAGCCGGACGTGCCGGCGGGGCAGCGCCCGTCGTAGTCGATGAGCGCGGCCACGACGCCTTCGTGGACACCCTGGCACTCGATCGCCTCGACGAGGCCGCCGGGCGCCAGACGGGCACACGAACCGACCACGAGCGTGCCACCGACGGCCGGCGCCCGGTTCGTGCCCGGCCCCGCGGCCGAGCCGGCGTAGGCGGTGACGACGAAGATCACCGCCATCGCCCCCAGACCGAACATCGCCCAGAACGGCATCCGGTGCTTCCACGGCGGAGCCGACACGAACTCCGCGTCGTCGTCCAGCTCGGCCAGGCCATCGGCCCCGTAGGACGCGCCGTCGTCCCACGCCCTCGAGGTCGCGGCCGGCGCGCTCGCGGGTGACGATCGACGCAGGCCGGCGTCGTACATCGCCCGTCGGCCGGGGTCGGAGAGCACTCGCCAGGCTTCGTTCACTGCGGCCATGTCGACCACCCCGATCGTGCGCGGCCGGCCGCCGACCGCAGCGTCGGGGTGCAGCTCGCGCGCCCGGCGGTAGTACGCGGCGCGCAGTTCGGCGGTCGATGCGTCGGGCGTAACCCCGAGACGGTCGTAGTGCGTGGCGACGATGCCGACAACGCTACGCCTCGCCGGCTCGCGCCGACCGGTCGAACCGGCCGGCCGTCAGGCCGTCAGGCCACGCTGCCGCCGGAGCGCCAGTACTGGCCGTCGGCCCGGTCGAGCAGGCCCTCGTCGACCAGGTACCGACGCAGCGCGGCGGTATCGGCGTGCCACTTGCCGAGCAGCAGGTTCACCATCTGCTCGCTGTAGCGCTTGCCGGGCTCGAACTCCTGGGCCAACCGGTCGAGGATCACCAGCCGCTTCGCCCGGGCGACCGGGATCGAGAGCAACCGCCCATCGCGCACGAAGGCGTCGAGCACCCGCGCGACCTCGGGCGGGCCGTCGTGACGTGGCGCCGCAGCGCGCGCCCCTGCCGCCGCCCGCGCCGCGACAGCGAACGCTCCACCGAGAAGCTGCAGCGTGCCGTCGCCTCCGCGGACCACCAGGCCGGCCGCGGCCAGCCGGGTCAGGGCCTTACCCACCGCCACCGCCCCGAGCCCGGTCGCCCGTTCGGCTTCGGCGGCTGTCACCGCCCCGAGGATCAGCGCGGCAGCCACCTGGCGGCGTTCGTCGTCGGCCAGGAGTCCGGCCAGGGCGGCGGCATCGAGCGGGCGCTCGGCCCCCTCCATCAGTACCCGAGCTCGGGGTCGATACCGCCGACCAGCTCCCGACCCTGCCCCGACCGCCGCACGTTCTCCTCGATGCGCGCCGCCAGCAGCGGATCGCCCATCTCCGGGGTGTTGCCGACGTGCGGGGTGATGATGCAGTTCGACAGCGACCAGAGCGGGTGGGCGTCGGGCAACGGCTCGGGGTCGGTGACGTCGAGCGCGGCGCCGCCGATGATCCCGTTCTGCAACGCCTCGACGAGATCGTCGGTCACGATGTGGCGGCCCCGAGCAACGTTCACGAGCCAGGCGTGCGACTCCATCAGCTCGAGCTCGGACTTCGAGATGATGCCGTCGGTCTCGGGCGTGAGCGACAGGGCGAGCACGACGAGGTCGGCACCTGGAAGCGCGTCAGTGAGGCGGTCGCTCTCGACGACGGTGTCGGCGCCATCCATGTCCTGCACGCGGTTGCGCACCACGGTCACGTGGCAGTCGAACGGGGCGAGCAGGCGGAGCAACGACTCGGTGATCCCGCCACCACCGACGATCGTGACGCGCGCGCCAAGCAGGTTCGTGCCCCGCGGACCCGACCACCCCGCCGCCCGGGCGTAGAACGGCAGGCCGCGCAGACCGGCGAGGCCGAGCGAAAGCGCCAGCTCGGCCACCGGCTCGGCGTACACGCCCTTGCCGCACGTCCACGTACGCTCGTCGTCGACGAGGTCGATGAAGTTCTCGACGCCGGCGAACGGCAGCTGCACCCAGCCGATGTCGGGGTTCGCGTCGAGCAGCGACTCCAGCTCGCGCACATCGTGGGGCAGACCCCAGATGAGGCCCTCGGCCCGGTCGGGCGTGACGAGCTGACCGCCGCCAGCCCGGATCGCGTCGGCCATCCAGGAGGCCGAGCCGGCGGGCGCAAGGGCGATGCGGGGGGTACTTCGACTTGGCATTTCGGCCGCGAGCGTAGCAAGCCGGGCAAGACCCGGGAACGGGCCGCCCAAGATGCCGGCGACCGTCAGACCAGGGCGCTCTCGCGGCGGCGTTGCACGAACAGACCGATGCCGGCGAGGGCGGCACTGGCGAGAAGCACCATCGTGCCGAACACGTTGATCTGCGGCGGGATGCTCGATCGCTTCTTCAACCAGATCGTGATCGGGAACGTCTGCGCCGTACCCGCGTTGAGGTACGAGATCGTGAAGTCGTCGAGGCTCAGCGCGAACGTGAGCAGCGCGGCAGCGAACACGCCGGGGGCGATCAGTGGCAACGTGACCTTGCGGAACGTGCGCAGCGGCGCAGCGCCAAGGTCGGCAGCCGCCTCCTCCAGGGTCCAGTTGAAGCCCCGGATGCGGGCCTTGAGCGTGGTCGCCACGTAGCTCACGCTGAACATCACGTGGGCGATGAGGATCGTCCAGAAGCCGAGCGTGAACACCCCGCTCATCGCCACGAACAACGTGAGGAGCGAGAAGCCGAGGACCACCTCGGGCATCGTCAGGGGCAGCACGAGCAACGTGTTCACCCACCGCTTCCCGGTGAACCGGTACTTCACCAGAGCGAGCGACATCGCCGTGCCGAGCACCGTGGAGATGAGCGTGGCGAGCGCGGCGATGCGCAGGCTGAGCCGGAAGCCGCTCGCCAGGTCGGGATCGTCGAACGGGTGGAGCCAGGCGTCGAAGCTGAACTTGCCCCACGCGTAGTTGTACCGGCCGGGTGGCGCGTTGAACGAGAAGATCACGATGACCAGGATCGGCAGGAACAGGTACGCCAGTGCGATCACCGCCCACATCGTCAACCACGGTGGCCGACGACGTCCGGCCTTGGCCGATCCTGTCGGGGCAGTACGGGCGGACGCGGCGCCGGACGGCGTCAGGGTGGCCGTCACATCAGGTCCTCGGTGCCGAGCACCCGGGCATAGAGCAGCACGCCGAGCAGGATCAGGGCCATGAGCACGAAGCTGATCGCCGAATCCTTCGGCTGGAACGTCTCCTTGCTGAAGGTCTCCGACACCACCTGGGCGATCATCCGCGTCTTGTCCGAGCCGAGCAGTTCGGAGTTCACGAAATCACCGCAGGCCGGGATGAACGTGAGCAGGCTGCCGGCGAACACGCCGGGAAGAGACAACGGCAGCGTCACCTTCATGAACGTGCGTCGGGTGTCGGCGTACAGATCGGGGCCGGCCTCCAGCAGCCGGCGGTCGACCTTCTCGAGGCTCACGTAGATCGGCAGCACCATGAACGGCAGGAAGTTGTAGACCAGCGCGCCGATCACCGCCGGAGCGCGTCCGAGGATCTCCCCCTGGCTGCTCACGAGCCCGACCGCGCTGAGCACACCGACGAGGTGCAGCCGTTTGATGATGCCAACCACCGGGCCACTGCCGAACAGCAGGATCTTCCACGACAACGTCCGGATGAGGTACGTCGTGAAGAACGGGAGCACCACGAGCGACAGCAGGATGTTCTTGTACCGCCCGCCGCGCATGGCGATGAAGTACGCCAGCGGATACCCGATGGCGATCGCCACCACGGTGGCGGCCAAGGCATACCCGAAGGTGCGCAGCAGCACCTCGTGGTTCCTGCTGAACACCCACTGGTAGTTCGACGCGCCGCCGTCGACGAGCGACCGGCGGAACAACGTGATCATCGGGACGACGAAGAAGATCGCCAACCACAACAGACCGGGACCGAGCAGGACCCACGGCAGGTACCACGGCGCCCGGCGCCCCTCCTCGCTCGCCATGACCGTCAGGCCCTCAGAGCTTCGTCGCTTCGTCGTAGAGCTTGTCGAGCTCCGCGGCGTCGGTCTCCGAGAGGTCGGCGAACTCGTAGATCTTGGCGTCGGCCGGCGGGTTCACGAGCGGGTTCTTCGCACCGGCCGCCGACATGTGATCGCTCGCACCCGTCACTGGTGACACGTACTGGATCGTCTCGAACAGCGGACCGGACACGACCGGGTCGTAGAAGTAGTTGATCAGCTTCTCCGCGCCGGCCTTGTTCTTCGCGCCCTTCGGGATGACGAACGTGTCGACGAAGCTCATCGCCCCCTCCGGCGGGAGGACCCACTTCAGGTCGGGGTGCTCGGCCTGGATCGAGGCGATGTCGCCCGACCACGCCACCGCGGCGTACACATCGCCGAGCCCGAGATCTTCGATGTAGCTGTTCCCCTTGATCGCCCGGAACTGGCCGGCGTCGCGGGCCTTGCCGATGGTGTCGATCGCGGTCTTGGCCGCCGGAAGGTCCGGCTTGGACGGGTCGGCGCCGTTGGCGAGCATGAACAGCCCGACGCAGTCGCGCACCTCGGACAGCAGCGTGACGCGGCCCTTGATCTTCGGATCGAGCAGCTGCTTCACGCTCGTGATCTCGAACCCGACCTTCTCGGGGTAGTAGGCGATGCCCACCTGACCGAGCGCGTACGGCAGCGACTTGCTCCGGGTGGCGTCGAAGCTCGGACTGGCAAGGTTGGCGAGCACGTTCTTCTTGTTCGAGATGTTGGCGTCGTCGAACGTCTCGACCCAGCCGTTGGCGATCCACCGGCTCACCATCCACGAGGTGAGCACAGCCACGTCGTAGCCGATGTACCCGCCTTTCTTGAGCAGGCCCTTGCTCTTCTCGGTGAAGTCGTTGTTGTCCTCGATCGCCACCTTGTAGTTCACCTTGATGCCGGTGCTCTTGGTGAAGCCGCTGAGCGTCGCACCCTTCGTCGGCTTCTTGTCGTCCTCGATGTAGAGCGGCCAATTGGCGAAGTTGACGGTGCTGCCCGAGGCGCCGCCAGCGCCGGACGAGGAGCCGCTGCCGCAGGCGGCGAGGAACGCGGGCCCGCCGACGGCGGCGGCGCCTGCCCCCAGTAGGAACGATCGACGGTTGAAGTTCGGATTGGTCATGGTGTGTTCCCTGCTCCTCGGATGGGGTTGGGTCAGGTCGGTTGTGCGTCGATGTGGCGGGGGTGACCGGGCCGGACGCGCCGGGGCAGGTGCGTCACAGCGCGGCCTCGACCTCGTCGACGTCGGTAGTGGTGGCACCGACCACGCTCGTGCGCTCGGGCATGAGGAAGGGGGCATCGGCGCCCCAGCTCACCCACACCTCGTCGCCGCTGCGGGGGATAGCCGCGTGGCCGGCTTCGACGTGGGCGATGAGCTCGGTCGTTTCGTTCGTGCGCAGGATCACCTTGCTGCTGGCGCCCTGGAAGATCGACTCCGTCACCTTGGCGCGCAGCGCCTCGGCCGTGGGCGCCGGGCCGGTGCACGGCGCGATGTCGATGCGCTCGGGGCGGACCATCACGGTGGCTGGCTCACCGACGGTGAAGGCCCGTCCTGCGGCCGCGCCGCTTACGGGGACGCCCACCTGCGTGGCCGCCGTCACCGTGTCGCCGTCGATCGAGGCGACGGTGGCCGGTAGCAGGTTCGCCGACCCGATGAAGCCGGCGACGAACACGCTCGACGGACGCTCGTAGATCTCGCCCGGCGTGCCGAGCTGCTCGATGCGCCCCTGCGTCATGACCGCGATGCGGTCGCTCATCGTGAGCGCCTCTTCCTGGTCGTGGGTCACGAACACGAACGTGATGCCGACGTCGCGCTGGATGCGCTTCAGCTCGATCTGCATCGCCTGGCGCAGCTTCAGATCGAGCGCACCGAGCGGCTCGTCGAGCAGGAGCACGGACGGCCGGTTGACGAGCGCACGGGCGAGCGCGACCCGCTGCTGCTGGCCGCCCGAGAGCTGGGCCGGTCGCCGCTTGGCGAGATCGCCGAGCCGGACGATGTCGAGCATCTCGTCGACCTGCTTGCGCACGTCGGTGTCGGCCACCTTGCGACTGCGCGGCCCGAACGCCACGTTGTCCCACACCGACATGTGCGGGAACAGCGCGTACTGCTGGAACACCGTGTTCACGTCGCGCTTGTGCGGCGGAACCCCCGCCACCTCCTGGCCGGAGATGCGGATCGATCCTTCGTCGGGCTGCTCGAAGCCGGCGAGCATGCGCAACGTCGTCGTCTTGCCGCAGCCCGACGGACCGAGCAGCGAGAGGAACTCGCCGGGGAGCACATCGAGGTGCACCGCGTCGACCGCGGTCATCGTCCCGAAGCGCTTGGTGACGCCGGTGAGTTGTACCGATCCGCGCTCGTTGCTCACTGCAGCCCCCTGCACACTCGGGTTTGCCATCCTCGCTCCGGCAGGCTCCGGTCAGGCCAGCTCGACGGGCCGATCATGGCACACCCTCCCGACGCGATCACGCACACAACACAGCGTTAACAAAGGATTCCGTCGGAGGACACGCCCGGGACCACGGATTCCCTTGCAGATCGATCGATCCGCGACAAAGATCGCAGCGCGGCCGACCTCCTCGCGTGGCGACCGCCCACCATCCGATGCTACGTCCACCAGGGGGCGACCATGACCACGACAGTGCGCGCACGAGCCGACGTCCGCGCCGAGCTCGGCCTCGACATCACACGGGGCAACTTCGTCGGCGGCAAGTGGGTGAAGCCGGCGACCGATCGCGTCGACAAGGTGATCGACCCCGCCACCGGGCTGTTGCTCGCCGAGGTCCCCTCGTCGGACAAGGCCGACGTCGACAAGGCGGTCAAGGCCGCGGCCAAAGCGTTCGAGAGCTGGGGCGCCAGCTCGCCGGCCACGAGGGCTGCAGCACTGAACAAGTTCGCCGACGCCATCGAGGCGAACGCCGACGAGCTCGCGGCGTTGGAGAGCCGCAACGTCGGCAAGCCGAGGGGCATCGTGCCGCCCGAGATCGAGTTCATGGTCGACAACCTCCGATTCTTCGCCGCCGGCGCGCGCACCATGCTCACCCAGGCTCCTGGGGAGTACCTCACCGGGTACACGTCGATACTTCGCCGTGAACCGCTCGGCGTCGCCGCTCTCATCGCTCCGTGGAACTACCCGATGATGATGGCCGGCTGGAAGGTGGGGCCGGCGCTGGCCGCCGGCAACACGATCGTGCTCAAGCCGAGCGAGCTCACACCGCTCACCGCGCTGAAGATCGCCGAGCTCGTCGCCGACATCTTCCCCCCCGGCGTGTTCAACGTGATCACCGGCGACGGCGAGCACTGCGGCGCGTCGCTGGTGGCGCACCCGAAGGTCTCGATCGTGTCGCTCACCGGTGAGGTGACGACCGGCAAGATCATCATGAAGGCCGCCGCCGACACGTTGAAGCGCGTGCATCTCGAGCTCGGCGGCAAGGCCCCGGTCGTCGTGTTCGACGACGCCGATCTGGAAGCGGTCACCGCCGGCGTGCGCGCCTTCGGCTACTGGAACAGCGGGCAGGACTGCACCGCGGCGACGCGCGTCATCGCTGGACCGAAGATCTACGACAAGGTCGTGGCGAGCCTGGCCGACGCGGTGAGCTCGATCAGTGTGGGCGACCCCGACGGCGACGGCGTGGAGATGGGCCCGGTCGTGTCGAAGGAGCAGCAGCGCCGCATCGCCGGCTTCGTCACGCGGGCGGCGAAGGCCGGCGCCGAGGTCGTCACCGGCGGGCGCATCGCCGACCGCAAGGGCTTCTACTACGAGCCCACCGTCGTCGCCGGACCGAAGCAGAACGCGGAGATCGTCCAGCGCGAGGTGTTCGGCCCCGTCGTCACCGTGCAGCGGTTCACCGACGAGGCCGAGGCGATCGCGTGGGCGAACGGCGTCGACTACGGCCTCGCCGCATCGGTGTGGACGCAGAACGTCGGCCGGGCGCTGCGGGTGGCGAACGCACTCCAGTTCGGCGAGGTGTGGGTCAACGATCACGGCCCGCTCGTGTCGGAGATGCCGCACGGCGGGTTCAAGCAGTCCGGTGTCGGCAAGGACCTGTCGAGCTACGCCATCGAGGCCTACACCGAGCTCAAGCACGTGATGATAAAGACCGGGTGATGGCCGGCCCACCCTCCGGGCGCGGCGTTGCCGTCAACGACACCGACCGGGCGATCATCGAGCAGCTCCAGGCCGACGGCCGCCTGCCGTACACGAAGCTCGGCGCCGCCGTCGGCCTGTCCGAGGCCGCCGTGCGCCAACGGGTGCAACGCCTCGTCGACGCCGGGGTCATGCAGGTGGTCGCCGTCACCGACCCGCTGTCGCTCGGTCTGAGGCGCGTGGCGATGGTGGGCATCCGCACCGAGGGCGACGTCATCGCCGTGTCCGAACGCATCGCCGCGTTCGCCGACGTGAGCTACGTCGTGATCACCGCCGGGAGCTTCGACATCCTCGCCGAGGTGGTGGCCGCCGACGACGAGGCGCTGCTGCTGCTGACGAACTCGATCCGCGTCGTGCCCGGCGTGACCTCGACCGAGAGCTTCATCTACCTCCGCCTCGCCAAGCAGATCTTCAACTGGGGAGCGCGATGAGCGCAGGCGACGCGGTCGACGGGGCCGGCGGCGACCCGGCCGGGCCGTCCCGATCGCGCCACCTGTGGGGCCACTTCTCGCGTCTGGCCGCCAACCCTCCCCTCATCGTGCGGGGCGAGGGCGCGTACGTGTACGACGAGCGCGGCAAGCGCTACCTCGACGGACTGTCGGGTTTGTTCACCGTCCAGGTCGGGCACGGCCGGGCAGAGCTGGCCGATGCCGCGGCTCGGCAGTCGCGCGACCTCGCGTACTTCCCGATCTGGGGCTACGCCACCGAGCCCGCGCTCGCACTGGCCGAACGGCTGGCGGCGCTGGCGCCCGGCGACCTCAACCGAGTGTTCTTCACCTCGACCGGATCGGAAGCCGTCGAGTCGGCCTGGAAGCTGGCGCGCCAGTACTTCAAGCTCGTCGGCGAACCGATGCGCCACAAGGTGATCAGCCGGGCGTTCACGTACCACGGCACGTCGTTCGGCGCGCTGTCGATCTCGGGCATCCCGGCGATCAAGGCGCCGTTCGAACCGCTCGTGCCCGGCGCGCTGAAGGTGCAGAACACGAACCGGTACCGTTGCCTCGACTGCTCGCACCTCGATGCGTGCACGCTGCGCTGCGCCGACGATATCGAGCTGCGAATCGAGATGGAGGGCGCCGAGACGATCGCCGCGGTGTACCTCGAGCCGGTGCAGAACACCGGCGGCGCGCTCGTGCCGCCGCCGGGCTACTTCGAGCGCGTGCGCGAGATCTGCGACCGCCACGGGATCCTCCTCGTTTCCGACGAGGTGATCTGCGCGTTCGGCCGCCTCGGCCACTGGTTCGGCGCCGACCGATACGGCTACGTGCCCGACATCATCACCTTCGCCAAGGGCGCTACATCGGGCTACGCACCGCTCGGGGGCATGCTCGTGTCCGACCGTTTAGCCGAGCCGTTCCTGGCCAACCCGCGGCTCTTCCTGCACGGGACGACGTACGGCGGCCACCCGGTGTCGTGCGCGGTCGGGCTCGCCAACCTCGAGATCATCGAGCGCGAGGATCTGTGCGGCAACGTACTGCGCAACGAGGACCTGTTCACCGCCCTGCTTGACGGGCTGCGCGACATCCCGATCGTGGGCGATGTGCGCGGCGCCGGCTACTTCCGGGTGATCGAGCTGGTGAGGGACCAGGCGACGCGGGCGACGTTCGACGACGACGAGTGCGAGCAGCTTCTGCGCGGCGTGCTCTCGCCCGCCCTCTTCGAGGCCGGGCTCATCTGCCGGGCCGACGACCGCGCTGACCCGGTCCTCGTCCTATCACCGCCATTGATCTGCGGGCCGGCCGAGCTCGAGGAGATGGCGGGCATCCTGCGCCGCGCCCTGTCGGCCGCCACCGACGCCCTCCCCCGCCGCTGACCGGCGGGGTCGACCAGCGGGCCCGACCTACACGTCGACGTCGGCGGCGGAGGGGCGAGGCTTCTCCCCGCGGGCCGGCAGTCCTGAAAACACGTCGGGCGGCTCGCGCCACGGGTCGGCGGGATGGCCGGCCCGGGCGTCGTCGATGGCCCGCCATACGCGCTCGGGCGTGCACGGCATGTCGATGTGGCGCACCCCGAGATGGCTGATGGCGTCGATCACGGCGTTGTGCACGGCGGGCGTGGCACCGATCGTGCCCGACTCGCCGATGCCCTTGGCCCCGAGCGGGTTCATCGGGCTCGGCGTCTCGGTGTTGTGGGTCTCGAACGAGGGCACCTCGGCCGCCGACGGCATCGCGTACTCGGCCAGGGTCGTGGTCTGCGGGTTGCCGTCGCCGTCGTACATGAACTGCTCCCACAGCACCTGAGCCATGCCCTGGATGATGCCGCCGTGCTGCTGCCCTGTCACGAGGAGCGGGTTGACGATGCGCCCGCAGTCGTCGACCGCTACGTGGCGGATCGGGACGACCCGACCGGTCTCGGTGTCGACCTCGACCACCGACAGGTGGGCGCCGAACGGGAACGTGGCGCCGGGCTGCGTGAAGTCGAACTCCACCGACAACTTCTCGCCACCCGACGCCTGTGCGGCGACCGCCAGCTCGCCCCACGCGACGGCCCGGCTCGGTACGCCGGCGACGCCCAACCGACCGTCGTCATTGACCACGATGTCGGCTGGGTCGGCCTCCAACTGCCGCGCCGCCAGCTCGCGGCCCTTGGCGAGGACCCCGTCGGCGGCGGCCGCCACCGCCGAGCCGCCGATCTGCAGCGAGCGCGAGCCGCCTGTCCCCGAGCCGCGCGGCACGTGCGCCGTGTCGGACTGCACGAAGTGGATCGACTCGACCGGGATGCCCAACCGATCCGCCACGAGCATGGCGAACGTCGTCGCGTGACCCTGCCCGTGTGCTGACGTACCGACGCGGAT
>JAYUAM010001005.1:0-34697 GCA_043741295.1 Acidimicrobiia bacterium | reverse complement strand
GCGGTGACCCAGGTGCACCATTGATCGTAGCGACGCCGGGCCTATTTGGCAACGATGTTCTCAAATAGTCCCCGAGCCACGTGATCAGGAGGGCCAGTACCGGGCGCGCAGCTGGCGCTTGAGGAGCTTGCCGGTCGGTAGCCGCGGCAGTTCCTCGACGAAGTCGACGGACACCGGGCACTTGTAGTGCGCGAGACGGGCGCGGCAGTGGGCGATGAGCTCGCGGCCAAGGTCGTCGCCGACAGCTGCTGGATCGGCGGCGATCACCACCGCCTTCACCTCCTCGCCCAGGTCGGCGTTCGGCACGCCGATCACGGCGACGTCGGCCACAGCAGGGTGCATCGTCAGCTCGTTCTCCACCTCTTGCGGGTAGATGTTCACGCCGCCAGAGATGATCATGTGCGAGGCGCGATCGGTGAGGTAGAGGTACCCGTCGTCGTCGACGTAACCGATGTCGCCGAGCGAGCTCCAGCCGCGGTCGTTGTAGGCGCTCGCCGTCTTGGCCGGGTCGTTGTGGTACTCGAAGCGCAGGCCCGACTCGAACCAGATCTGTCCAGCCTCGCCGGTGGGCAGTTCCGCGCCCGCCTCGTCGCAGATGTGGACGACGCCGACGAGCGCGGTGCCGACCGAACCGGGGTGAGCGAGCCACTGGGCGGTGTCGATGGCGCAGAACCCGTTGCCCTCGCTCCCTGCGTAGTACTCGTTGATGATCGGTCCCCACCAGTCGATCATCTGTCGCTTGACCTCGATCGGGCAGGGCGCGGCTGCGTGCACCACCGTCGTCAGGCTCGACAGATCGTGGCCGTCGCGTTCGGCCTTGGGGAGCTTGAGCATGCGGACGAAGTGCGTGGGCACGAACTGGGCGTGGGTGATCCGGTGCTCCCCGATGGACGCGAGGCACCGGGCGGCGTCGAACTTCTCGAGGACGACGACCGCCGCGCCGAGGCGTTGCGCCGCGGTGGACCAACCGAGCGGGGCGGCGTGGTAGAGGGGCGCCGGGCACAGGTAGACGGCGTCGGACGTGAAGCCGTACTTGCGCTGGATCAGCCCGATGAGCGTGCCGCCTCCGGCGCCGAACGGCATCGGCTGGATGTTCGGTCGGATTCCCTTCGGGCGACCGGTGGTACCGGACGAGTAGAACATGAACGATCCCTCGACCTCGTCGACGAGTGGCTCCGCGGGTTGTGCGGCGACGGCGTCCTCGTAGCGGTCGTAGCCGCCGACGGCCCCGTCCATCATCAGCCGCAGTCGCACGTTGCCCAGCTGCGGCTCGATCGTTCGGGCCACGTCGGCCACGGCCGCCGACGTGACGAACGCCAGCGCGCCGCAGTCCTCCACGATGTAGGCGGCCTCGTCGGGCTTGAGGTGCCAGTTGATCGGCGTCGTGTAGAGCCCGGCACGCTGCGCGCCCCAGAACACCTCGAAGTACCTCGGGTGGTTCTCGAGCATCACCGCGATGTGGTCGCCCGGCCGCAGGCCGGCGGCAAGCAGCACGCGCGCCACCTGCTTCGACCGGGCGTCGAGCTCGCGGTAGGTCACGACGGTGCCGGAGTCGGCCATGATGACGGCGGGCGCGTCCCCGCGTGTCGCTACGTGGGCGCCCGGCTCGAGGCTGGTCATGGTTGCTCCCCGTGCGGGTGCGGACCCGCATCTGACGATGGTGTCAAGTAGCGTAGCGGTCGATGGACGTCGACGATCTGCTCGCCCGCGAGGCGATCCGCGATCTGGTGACCCGCTACAACTCGTACGGCGATTCGGGGCGCTTCGAGCCGCTCTGGGAGCTGTTCACGCCGGACGCGGTGATGGAGATCGGCCTCGCCGGTGGGGAACGCACGCGGTACGCGGGCCGAGAGCGCATCAAGCAGATCTTCACCGGCGCTCGCGAGCGGGTGGCAGATCGGTTGGCCGCGGACAAGCCGGGCTACGTGCGCCACTTCACCGCCACGCACCAGATCGATCTGGTCGACGTCGACCACGCCGGCGGCCGGCTGTACTTCGCCGTGATCCTCCCGCACGGCCTCGACCACTGGGGTCGTTACCTCGACCGCTACATCCGCGTCGGCGACGAGTGGAAGTTCGAGCACCGGCGGGTCTTCGTCGACGGCCAGCGCGACGACAGCTGGTTCGTGAGCTGATCGCACGCCCTCGGTCGCGCTCGCGCGCCGGGATGGTCTGACAGTCTCGTCAACTAGAGTGCCGGACCGATGCGTGCCGTCGTCTGTGTGGAGCACGGCCCGCCCGGGTCGCTGCGTGTCATCGAGCGACCCGACCCCGTTGCGGTCCACGGCCAGGTGGTGGTCGACGTGGCGTTCGCCGCGGTCAACTTCCCCGACGTCCTGATCGTCGCCGACCGGTACCAGGTCAAGGTGCCGACGCCGTTCGTGCCCGGCAGCGAGTTCGCCGGCGTCGTGCGAGCGATCGGCGCCGGTGTCGACCGGGTCGCCGTCGGCGATCGCGTCTTTGGCGCCACGATGACGGGTGCCTACGCCGAGCAAGTGGCGGTGCCGGCAGCCGCCCTGCGCCCGGTGCCCGACGGCGTCGGCCTCGACGCCGCCGCCGCGCTGTGGGTGGCTCACGCGACGGCCTACCACGCGCTCCGCTCGATCGCCGAGGTGACACCGGCGGACCGCGTGGTCGTGCTCGGCGCCGCCGGCGGTGTCGGGTTGGCCGCGGTGGAGCTCGCTGCAGTGATGGGGGCTGACGTCATCGCGGCCGCGTCGTCGGCCGGCAAGCTCGCCCTCTGCCGCGAACGCGGCGCGTCACACCTCATCGACTACGTGGCCGACGACCTGCGGGCCACCCTGCGCGCGCTGGTGCCCGAGGGCATCGACGTGGTGATCGATCCCGTCGGCGGGCCACTGGCCGAGCAGGCGTTGCGCGCGTTGCGGTGGAGGGGCCGGTTCGTCACCGTTGGCTTCGCATCCGGCGAGATCCCCCGCATCCCGCTCAACCTCGTGCTGCTCAAAGGCTGCGTGGTGAAGGGGTTCGAGATCCGCACGTTCTCGCGGTTCGAGCCCGAGCTGGCGGCGCGCGACGAGTGCGAGCTGCTCGACCTGTTCGCGTCGGGGCAAGTCGTGCCGCACATCTCTGCCGTACACCCGCTCGACGACGTGGCCGTCGCACTCGGCGACGTCGCCGGGCGGCGATCGACCGGCAAGGTGCTGCTAGCGCCGAGCGCCGTCGGTCGGTGAGCTCGATCCTGTTCCTGTGCACCGGGAACGCCGCCCGCTCGGTGATGGCCGGCGTGGCGCTCTCGCGGCGGCGACCTGACCTCCATGTCACCACCGCGGGAACGCTGTCGGTGGACGGGATGCCGATCAGCTGGCGCACCCGGGCGGCGCTCGACGACGTCGGGCTGCCATGGCCGAAGCACGCCAGCCGGCAGGCCGACCGGGCGATGCTGCACGCCGCCGACCTGGTGGTGGCTCTGGCCCCCGAGCACGTCGGCTGGGTACGTCGCGAGCACCCGCACATCAGTGCCCGAACGGCCACGTTGATCCGGCTGACGAAGCAACTGGGGCCGGCGGGTACCCCGCTGACTGGCCGGCTCGCCGCGCTGCGGCTGGCCGAGGTGGACGCGGAGGCATGGGAGGAGGTGGTCGACCCTGGCGGCGGCGAGGTCGACGCCTTCGTCCGGTGCGCACGCGAGATCGTGGTGCTCGTCGATCAGCTCGCCGAGCTCCTGTGAGCGCGCCGGAGTGCGAGCGAGCGACCGGTGGTCAGCCGGCGAGCACGGCGGTCTGCGCGCTGTCGAGGTACTCCTCGACGCGGGCGACGAGCCCGTTGCCGTCGAGAGTGGCGACGACGCACGAGTGGACCTTCAGCGGGCGACCCTTCACCGTGCCGGTCATGATCGTCTGCGACACGAACCCGGTGGGTGTCGGTAGCAGGGCGAGGTCGGCCCACGCGAGGTCGGTGACGGTGCGGTGCAGCCAGCCGATGGTGCGCACGGTCTGCTCGGTCGTCACCTCGACCTCGTCGAAGTTGTGCCACGTCACCGCCCCAGGCGCACAGAGCGCGGCGTACGCCTCGCGGTCGTTGGTGCGGCTCGCCCGGGCGAAGCGCCGGGCCAGTGCGAGCTTGTCGTCGTCGGAGAGTTGGTCGGCCATCGGTCGTCAACGTGCCACATGGAGGGGATGCCCATGAAGTTCGCCGTGCAGCACGGGATCGGGGACAGCCGCTGGGTGCCCGCGATCATCTCGCCGCGCGAGGTGCGACGCTTCGCCGAGACGGCCGAACGGGTCGGGTTCGACGCCATCTCGTTCACCGACCACCCGGCGCCGTCGAACCGGTGGGTGGAGTCCGGGGGCGAGGGGGTGGCCGACCTGTTCACGTCGCTCGGGTTCTGCGCGGCGGTCACGTCGCGCGTGCGTCTGCTCACCTACGTCCTGCTGCCCACCTACCGGAACCCGTTCGTCACCGCCCACCAGGTGGCCACACTCGACCATCTCAGCGAAGGCCGCGTCACGGTGGGGATGGGCACCGGCTACCTGAAGTCGGAGTTCTTCGCCCTGGGTGTGGACCCCGACGACCGGCGCCAGCGGTTCGAGGAGGCGATGGTGGTCGCCAAGCAGGTGTGGGCGGGCGACGACGTCACCATCGAGGGCCACGGGTACTCTGCGCGCGGCGTGCGCTCGGTGCCGGCGGCCGTGCAACGACCGCACCCGCCGCTGTGGTTGCACGGGAACACCGACTGGGCGATCGACTGGGTGGCGCGCGAAGGCCAGGGGTGGATCGGCATGATCATCAGCGAAGAGCGCACCCGCACGCTGCGCACGAGGCCGATCCCGACCGTCGAGGACTTCGAGCTGCGCGTCGCCGACATGCGCGCCGCGTGCGAGCGCATCGGTCGCGATCCGGCGACGCTCGAGATCGTCAACACCGGCATCTGGCCGATGCTCGACGTGCGAACCGGGATGCACGCCGAGCAGATGCGCGACGACGTCGGCCGCCTGGAAGCGATGGGCGTCGACTGGATGGCCTTCAACCTCTGCGGCAACGACCCCACCGCCTCGATCGAGACGATCGAGTGGGTCGCCGCCGAGGTGATCCGCGGCTGACTCGACGGGCGGGCGACCCGGCCGAGCCTCAGCGGCCGACGAGGGCGAGCTGGTTGTCGCGCAGCGCCCTGCGCATGTCCGTCTCGCCGAGGCCGACGAAGTCGCCGATCCACTTGCGCGGCGACGAGAGACCTTCGGGATGCGGCCAGTCGGAGCCGAGCAGGATGCGGTCGGCACCGTGCAGGTCACGCAGCCCGGGGATGCTGTCCTCGTAGAACGGGGCGACCCACACGTGCTCCCGGAACGACTCGACCGGATCGCGCTTGAACAGCTGCGGTGTCTTGCCGTAGGCGACACGGAGACGGCGGTGCAGCTCGGGCACCCAGGCCGAACCGAGCTCGAGCGTGGCGACCTTCAGGGACGGGTGCCGGTCGAACAGGCCGTGGCAGATCATCGCCGCCATCATGTCGAAGATCGGCCGCTCGGTGCCGACGGCGAGCACCTCGGTGAGGGGTGAGGCCTTCATGCCCATGTACTTCGTGCTCTCGCCCCAGTCGGCGAGGTACTTGGTGTACCCGGCGTCGCCGGCATGGATGGCGACGACCACCTTCGCGTCGGCGAGCTTCGCCCAGAGGCGGTCGAAGTTCGGGTCGGCCGGTGACGGTGGGCGTCCGTACGGGTTGCCGACCGGTCCGGCGCGCATGATCACCATCCGGGCGCCGAGGGCGAGCACGCGGTCGACCTCGGCCTCGGCGAGCTCGGCGTCCATCAGCGAGATCATCGGACCGGTCATGATCCGACCGTCACGGTCGTAGCCCCAGTCCTCGTCGAGCCAGCGGTTGTAGGCGGTGAAGATCGCCATGCCCGACGCCGGGTCCTCTTGGAGCATCTCCTCGATGCCGAGCCCGAGGCTCGGGATCAGCCAGGTGAGCTGGACGCCCTGCTCGTCGAGCCGGGCGATGCGCGCCTCCCGGTTCTGGTACTCGGGCTGGATCGGCTGCATCGACACGATGTCACGCAGCTCGCGGCCGTCGTGGTTCGCGGCCCGGAAGTACACCTCGAGCGAGCCGGGAGCGCCCACTGGGTTGTACGTGGGGTTCGGCACCACGGTGAGCTGCCGACCGTTGATCAGCAGCGACACCCGGTTGCCGATCTGGATCCACTTCACGACGTTGTGATGCTTCTTGTCGAGGTGACGCGTCAGGCAGTCCTGAGCCTCGTAGTAGTGCTGGTCGGCGTCGCAGAGGGCGTAGTCCACGTCCGGTTCGGCGCCGACCGGCGCTGCGTTGGTCGTCGTCACGGCCGGTCCTCCTGGTTTCACGGATACCGAGACTTGACACTATCGTCAAACCGCTCGGTTGTCGATCTCCGTCGCTCAGGAACAAGGATGTCACGGGTGCGCCCCTCCGATGACGAGATGCTCGCCTTCCTCTACCTGGAGCACGTCGACGGTGACATCTACCGGGGCCGCTCGGGCGTGTGGCCGGCCGACCGACCGGCCAAGTACGGTGGCGAAATTGCGGCCCAGGCGCTGTGGGCAGCCGCTCAGACCGTGCCCGTCGGCCGGCGCCCGCACTCGCTCCACGGCTACTTCCTGCGCCGGGGCGACCCCGGGCTTCCCGTGGTGTTCATGGTCGACCGCGATCGGGACGGCCGCTCGTTCTCGGCCCGCCGGGTCGCCGCCATGCAGCGGGGCGAGGTGATCTGGGAGATGGCATGCTCGTTCACGACGGTGGAGGAGGGGCCCGAGTACGTCCAACCGGCCCCCGAGGGAATGGCGCCGCCCGATGAGTCCATGCCGGTCGCGTGGAACTGGTGTCCGCTCGTCGACATCCGAATCCCGCCGCCGCCCGACGGGAGTGCGGCGCGACCGCTGTCGGTCGACCGGGTCTGGACCCGCGTGATCGTGCCGCTGCCCGACGATCCGCTCGTGCACGCCTGTCTCCACGCGTTCACGTCCGACATCTCGGCCGGCTTCGGCGACCTGGATATCGCCGGCGTACCGCCCGGTGGGCCGAGCATCGACCACGCGCTCTGGTTCCACCACCCGAGCCGCGCCGACGACTGGATCATCTACGACTGCGTGCCGGCGAAAGTGGGTGGTCACCGCGGCCTCTACACGGGCACCGCGCACGACCTCGCCGGCAACCTCGTCGCGATGCTCGCCCAGGAGATGCTGCTGCGCCCACCGAAGGCGGCGCCGCCGGTCGCGTGACGGTCGAGGGTCGGCGTGGCAGGGTGGTCCCATGACCAACTCCCGCGTGCTCGTGACCGGTTGCTCGAGTGGCATCGGCCTCGCCACCGCCGTCGAGTTCGCGAAGCAGGGAGCCACGGTGGTGGCAACGATGCGCGACGTCGGACGCTCGGACGCGCTCCGGGCTGCGCTCGCCGCGGCCGGCGTCGAGGGCGACGTGCGCCTGCTCGACGTGAGCGACGATGCCTCCGTGCGTGGGGCGCTGGCCGGCATCGTCGCCGACCACGGCGGGATCGACGCCGTGATCAGCAACGCCGGCATCGGCATCGACGGCACCACCGAGGAGCTCACGCTCGACGACTTCCGTGCCTCGTTCGAGACGAACGTGCTCGGCGTGGTGCGCCTGCTCCATGCGCTGCTCCCGGCGTGGCGGGCCGCAGGCGCCGGTCGGCTCATCGCGGTCAGCAGCGTCTCCGGTGCCCTCGGCATTCCGTTCAACGACGCCTACTGCGCGTCGAAGCACGCCCTCGAGGGCCTGCTCGAGTCGCTGCACCCGGTGGTGGCGCAGCACGGTATCCATCTGTCGATCGTCGAGCCTGGCCCGGTCATCGGCACGTTCGCGACGGCGTCGGGGCCGCCGGCCGGCCGCACCGCCGAGGGCCCCTACATTGCGGCGCGCGCTCGCTTCCAGACCGTGCAGGACGCCGGCTACGAGTCGGCGCAGACGAACGAGGACATCGCCCGGGTGCTGTGGCGCGTCGCTACGGACGAGGCGCCGGTGCTTCGGTACCAGACGAGCGACGGGGTCGCGAAGCTCGTCGGCGTGAAGCTGAAGGACACCACCGGCGAGCGCGTCACCGGCCTCACCGCCCGCTGGATCTGACCGACCTCGACCGATCAGGGCGGCGCCCTTCAGGTGGCGGGCGCTCGCCGTTCGATGAACTCCCGCACGGCACGCGGGTAGGCGAGCCGGTCGGGGCGGAACAGATCATGAGCTGCGCGGTCGATAACCACGACCTCCATGCCGGGCACGACGTCCGACAGCTCGTCGAGGTACTCCCTGGTCAGCAGGCACCCCGCCTCGGTGCCGGTGGCGACCAGGACCGGAAGCCCCGTGGCGGCAACCGCGGCGCGCAGGTCGCGGTCGCGCGAGGCGCCGAACAACGCCGGCGCGACGTGCGACGGGAGCCGTTCGGTCATCGGGCGGCCCCGGAAGCGGGAGGCCATCACCTGCTCGGCCATCGACCCGTCGAGCGCATGCTCGGCCATCCAGTAGTCGCCGATCGAGATGGTCGCGGCCCGCCCGGGATCCGAGATGACGAGGTCGAGCCCCCACGTGGTGCCGCGCGAGAAGGTCAGGAGGTGGAAGTGCCCGATGCCCTCGGCGTCGAGCACCGCCCGCAGGTCGGCGACGTGGTCGCCCGCGGTGTAGCCGGCGAACGGTGCCTCGCTGCCGCCCCGGCCGCGCACCTCCACGACGATGACGCGGCGAGGGGCGAAGAAGGCGAGCACCTCGGCATACTCGTCGGCGAAGTCGGTGAATCCGGGCGAGAGCAGCACGGGCAGCTGCCCCCCAGGCTCGGTGTCGCCGTCGGTTCTGCTGTCGAGGTAGCGGATGCGCACGCCGCTGAGCGACGTCCATCGCTCGGTGACCACATTGACCACGGCGACCGCTCGGCGACGGCCGTCAGGCCAGCTCGGCGACGAGTCCGGCGTAGCGGTCTACGAACGCCATGGTGGTCGACGGGTCGTCCCAGCCGGTGCGGGCAGCACCGATCACGGTGCGTACGACGCCGAGCTCGCGGTACTGGTGCAGCGTGTCCGGTGTCGGGTCGCCGAACGTCACGAGCGAGATCGGGATCTCGCGTCCGGCCTCGGCGGCGGCCTCGCGGAAGCGGGCGACCCTCCTGCCCACGTTGCCGAGCGCGACGTCCATCGGCATCCACTCGTCGGCCCAGCGCACGGCGTGGGCGGTGCCGACGCGCCCGCCTGTGCCGAGGATCACCGGCGGGTGCGGCCGCCGCGCGGGCTTCGGGTACGACCACACCGCGTCGAAGTCGAAGAACTCGCCGTGGAATTCGCTGTCGTCGTCGGTCCAGCAGCGGCGTAGGGCGCCGACGCATTCTTCCGCGGCGCGGTACCGCTGGCTCCACGAGACGTCCGGCCGGTGGTTCTCCAGCTCTTCCGCGTTCCAGCCCACGCCGACGCCGAACAGCACGCGGCCGCCGGAGACAACGTCGAGCGTGGCAACCGTCTTGGCGAGATCGAGCACGTGGTGCTCGAGCACGAGGCACACCCCGGTGCCGACCTGCAGCCGTTCGGTGGCCATCGCCGCCATGGTGAGCCCGACGAACGGGTCCATCATCCGCCGGTACTGGTCGGGCATCGCCTCGCCCGTCGGGTACGGCGTGCGGCGGGAGGCCGGGATGTGCGAGTGCTCGCCGAAGAACAGCGAGGTGTAGCCGCGTTCCTCCAGCGCACGCGCGAGCACGTCGGGGCGGACGTCCTCCGCCGTGTTCATCGTCGTGAAGCCCAGCTCCATCAGTCGGGTTCCATCAGTCGGGTTCCATTAGTCGGGTTGCATCAGTCGGGTTCACTCGCGTCGTTGGCGGGGCAGGCCGAGGTTGCGTTCGCAGCGGACGGTGTCCTGCTCATCGTGTCCTCGGTCGGTCGCTGCCGGGTGCGGTCACGCGGCGTCATCGATGCGGGCGAGCTCGTCGGCGTCGAGGACCAGCCATGCGGCGTCGATGTTTTCGTCGGCATGGGCGATCTGCGAGGTACCGGGGATCGGGAGCACGTTCGGCGACCGGTGGAGCAACCACTGCAGCGCCACCTGTTGCGTCGTGGCGCTGTGGGCGGTGGCGATCTGGTCGGTGATCCGCTGCATCCGGCTGTTGCCGACCAGGACCGGCGCCCACGGCATGAACCCGATGCCATGCGCCGCGCAGGCGTCGACCACCGCGTCGCTCGAACGGTCGCCGGCGTTGAAGCGGTTCTGGACGGTGACGACGGAGCACAGCGCCTGGGCGAACGCGAGCTGTTCGGCCGTGACGTTCGAGATACCGATGTGGCGGACCTTGCCGGCCCGCTGCAGCTCGACGAACGCGCCGATCGTCTCGTCGTACGGCACGCTCGGATCGGGGTGGTGCACCTGGTAGAGGTCGATGGTCTCGACCCGTAGGCGGCGCAGGCTCTGCTCGCATTCGGCGCGGATGTCGTCGGGGCGCCCGGCGGTCGGCAGCGTCACGTGGCCCTTGGCGAGCTTGCCCGGTCGGAAGCCGGCCTTCGTCGTGATGACGAGGTCGGCCGGGTAGGGGTAGAGGGCATCGGCGATGATCTCCTCGGACTCGCCGTACCCGTAGATGTTCGCAGTGTCGAGGAAGGTGACGCCGCGGTCGACGACGCGGCGGACGATCGCCCGCGCCTCGTCCCGGTCGCGCGCGCCGCCGGTGTTGCGCGCACCCGAGATGCGCATCGCCCCGAAGCCGAGCCGACGCACGTGCAGGTCGCCGCCGAGGGTGAACGTCCCGACGGTGTCGTCGGCGAGGATGCGGTCGGTCATGGCGCGCTCAGCCCTTCTCGCTGCCGAGGATGGTGATCGCCGACACTGCGGTCGGGCCACCGATGTTGTGGGTGAGCCCGAGGCGGGCTCCGTCGACCTGGTTCGTCGATTCGCCACGCAGCTGCTCGAAGATCTCGACGCACTGGGCAACGCCGGTGGCTCCCGGCGGGTGCCCCTTCGCCTTGAGCCCGCCGCTCGGGTTCACCGGGAGCCGACCACCGACGTACGTGTCGCCCGACTCGATGAGCTTGGCGGCGCCGAACTTCTCGCAGAACCCGAGGTCTTCGTAGTTGATCAACTCGACCCCGGTGAAGCAGTCGTGCACCTCGGCGACGTCGATGTCGGACGGCCCGATGCCGGCCATCGCGTAGGCGGCTCGGGCCGCCTTCACGGTGGGGGGGAACGTCGTCATGTCGCGCTTGTGCTGGTGCATCACGCGGTCGATGCCGAGCCCGACGCCGCGCACCCACACCGGCTTGTCGGTGTAGCGATCAGCGAGCTCCTCGGCGACGAGCAGCACGGCGGCAGCGCCGTCGCTCTGAGGCGTGCAGTCGTAGAGCCCGAACGGGTCCACGACCATCGGTGCGTTGAGCGCCTGCTCGATGGTTATCTCGAAGCGCATCTGAGCCTTAGGGTTCGTGACGCCGTGCTTGTGGTTCTTGACGGCCACCATCGCGAGGTGCTCGCGCGTGGCGTGGGGCGACTCGTGCAGGTAGCGCGCTGCGTGCAGCGCGAAGTTGGCAGGGGCGACAAGACCGAGCGGGAAGTCCCACGCGCTGTCGCGGGTCATGCTCATCCAGTCCCAGAAGGTCGTGCGGCTCGACGTCTCGCGCACCTTGTCGGCGCCGACCACGAGGACCACGTCGTACATGCCGCTGGCGACAGCCATCGTGCCGTGCCGAACCGCGTCGTTGCCGGTGGCGCAGGCGTTCTCGAGGCGCGAAACCGGGATGTCGAGCAGCCCGCACGAGTCGGCGAGGATGCCGGTGGCAAAGCCATCGGTGGTGACGAGCTCGCCGAACCACGCCGCGTGGATGTCGGCGCGGTCGAGCCCCTTGTCGACGCTGTCGACCGCCTCGGTGACCGCCATCGGGAGCATGTCCTTGATGCCGAGCCCGAACAGCTCGCCGAAGGGGGTCATGCCGGCCCCCACCATTGCGACGCGCCGCGTCATGCTGCGACCTCCTCGTCCGGAAGGAACCCGTAGCCGTAGTCGGGCACGCCGGAGCGTACGGCGACGAGCCGAAACACGAGCCGTCCCCTGTCGCCGATGCGCACCGAGCCGGCCTCGGCCCCCGTCAGCTTGACGAGCACCCGCACCCCGACGTCGCCGAGCTCGACGAGCGTGACGGTGTACGGACTGACGAGCCCGGGCACCGGAACCCGGATGGTGGCCAGTGTGTAGATCTCGCCGTCGCGGGGCAGCGCGACGGACTCGGTCGGCTGCTCAGATCCACAGCTCAGGCAGCGGTAGCGATGCGGGTACGAGAGGGTTCCACAGCCCGTGCAACGCGCCGCTTCGAGGCGGAGCTTGGCGTCGAAGGCTCGGTCGTAGGCCGCCAGCGCGATCGGCAGATCGGACCCCGGGGTGGCGACGTTCGTCGACGCCGGCCGGGCCGGGCGCTCGTCGCGCACCACCGTCACTGCGCCGCTCCCGAGCGTCGCCAGCACCACGGCCGCCTGCTCCACCGCGGCGACCAGGCCGGTGTGGCCGCTGTCGACGAGTGCGGCGAGCGCGAGCACTGCGGCGCTGGCGCCGATGGTCGGCAGCGGTGGAGGCGTGCCGTCGCACAGTGCGGTGGCGTCGCGCCCGAGCAACCCGGCGACGGCGACGATCGGGGCCGAGCGGTCGAGCCGTTCCAGCGACTCGCCGAGGCCCCGCACGCGAAGCAGCCGCGGATCGGCGTAGTCGGACGAACCGCCGAACGCATCACGGGTGGTAACCGGCATGCTGCGCGTGATCCGATCGACGAGTGTGAGCGACGGCCCGCCGTCTCCGCAGAACGCGGCGGCCGCACCCGCCGCGCCCACGCTGTCGGTGCCGATCACGAGCGTGCCCGGCGCCGCGTCGGTCAGCGCGTCGAGTACAGCCGGCGCCCCGCCCACCACTTCGGTCACTGCAGTGTGGGCGGAGACGCCGAGGCCGGCGAGCACGGCGGCGGCGTTTCCGCCTTCCAGCAGCGGCAGGTTGCGCCCGACGACCACGACCCGGTGGACGCTCGCCGGATCGGTGGCCCGCAGCGCGGCGCATCCGGCGGCCACCGCCAGGGTGACCGCGTCCTCGTCGAGGCCGGCCGTGCGGGCCCGCTCGGAACCCCACGGTGGCAGGTAGGTCCCGATGGTCGAGATCTTCGTCATGCAGCGCTCCCGTGTAGGTGGCGAACGTCAGCGGAACGCCGAGCGGGGCCGCTGCACGAACTCGTAGGGGATGCCGTCGGGATCGCTGATGAAGGTGATCCACATGTCGGGCACCGGGGTGCCGCTGAGCTCCACCTCCATCGGCGGGCGGTCGAACACCGCGCCGGTGCCCGTGAGGTAGGTGTACGAGGCACGGGTGTCGTCGACACCGAGCGCAGCGCGGAAGATGCCGGCGTGCCACGGTTCGCCGTAGTGGTGACCGTGGCTCTCGGGGCTGGTCCACTCGACGAGGCGCGCCCCGAACGGCTCGTCGGGCAGTTGCAGGCGGGCGTACCGCCCCGTGGCGCCGGCGTGGCCGACGAACGCACCGTCGTCGATCGTGCCGCGCTCGGCGACCTCGAAGCCGAGCATCTCGTAGAACGGGAGCGACGCGTCGAGGTCGGTCACGGTGATGCGCAAGTGGTGCATCTGCGTGTCGTCGGCGGCGAGCGCCGGGTCGCCCACGAGCTCGAGGGTGACCCGTCGTGGGTCGAGCAGCGTCACCTGGCGTCCACCGAACGGTGACGGCGCGTCGCCGACCACCGTGCAGCCCATGCCGGCGAGCCGGGCGACGGCTTCGTCGACGGCCGGCACGGCGAACCCGAGCGCCTTGATACCGACCGCGAACGGATCGGTGGACGGCTCGCCCACCGGGGCGGGGTCGTACCAGCCCTGCACTTCGATCGCCGGGCTCGTGCGCGGTCCACGACGGTCGTAGACGAACGAGCCGACGGACCGAACGTCGCGGTCGATGCCCAGGATCGCTCCGGGCCCGTACTCGTCGGTGGTGCGCATCGTGTTGCGCAGGTGGAGGCCCTCGACCAGGAACGTCGTGACCTCGACGTCGTCGGCGCAGCAGTAGCAGACGTGCAGGAACCGGCGCGCCGGGTGCTCGATCGATAGGCTCTGTGTCGAGTGCTCGCTCATCCGGCGAGTGTAACTTGACGGAAGTGTCAGTTTCGACCCGAGGGCGCGCCGGTAGGGTGCCTCGCGGTCGGGGGGGGACCACCGAGAAGGCCAGAGGGGGAGGCGCCATGGCGCGCATCGAGCCGATTCCGTTCGAGGACCTGCCGGCGGAGAGCCGGGCGATGATGGAGGCCGGCACCGCCACCGGGATGTACACCACCACCGTGCCGCTGCAGATCGTCGCCTACAGCACGGCGGCGCTGACGGCGATGCACCGTCAGTACGATGCGACCTTCCGTAAGGGTGTGCTCGAGCCCCGCCTGGTCGAACTGTTGCGACTGCACAGCGCGCAGTCGGCGGCGTGCGAGCCCTGCTCGGTCTCGCGCAAGGACGACAGCATCAGTGACGAGGACGTCGACTGCCTCGTCTCGCCCGATGCGGCGCGTTTCAGCCCGCGCGAGCGGGCAGCCCTCGCGTTCTTCGACCAGCTGAGCACCGGCCATCACGCGATCGACGACGGCACGTTCCGCTCGCTCGCCGAGGTGTTCTCTCACGCCGAGATCGTCGAGATGGCCTACCTCTGCTCGGTGTTCCTCGGTGGCCATCGGCTGATGCACATGCTCGGCGTATTCGGTGGCGCCGCGCCGGTGCTCGCCTACGAGCCGGGCGCCGTCGACCGCTCGTCGGTCCAGGCGACGACGCGCTGACCGGACCGGCTGCGGTCGGCGGCCTTCCGCCGGCACCACCCGACACGCCATACTTGCCCCACCACTTGACGACAGTGTCAGAAGACGTCCACAACCGGGAGTCCGCCATGCCCTACGCCGCCACCGAGCACCTGCTGATCGAGCAGGACGGCCCGATCGCCACGATCACGATGAACAACCCTTCGATGATGAACGCCTTCCTCGACGACATGCACGAGGGCATGCGCGAGATCTGGTGGGACCTGAGCGAGAACGACTCCGTGCGGGCGGTCATCATCACCGGGGCCGGCCGGGCGTTCTCCGCCGGCGGCGACATCCCCGGTTTCGTCAAGAGCTACGAGGATGCGGACCATCGTCGCAAGTCGTTGCGTGGTGCCCGTCGTCTCATGGAAGCGCAGGCCGAGTTCCCGAAGCCGGTCGTCGCCGCGGTGAACGGCGCGGCCGTCGGACTCGGCTGCAACGTCGCGCTCTGCAGCGACATCGTGTTCATGGCCGAAAGCGCGTTCCTGGCCGACACCCACGTGAGCATCGGCCTCGTCTGCGGCGACGGCGGCGCGGTGTTCTGGCCCATCTTGATGGGGCTCCTCAAGTGCAAGGAGTACCTGCTGACGGGCGATCGCATCCCGGCGGCGAAGGCGCTCGAGCTCGGCCTGGCGAACCGGGTCGTTCCCGACGCCGAGCTGATGGACCAGGCGAAGGCGTTCGCCGAGAAGCTCGCCGCCCAGCCGCGCCAGGCGATCCAGGAGACGAAGCGGGCGCTCAACCTGCACCTGCAGCAGATGATCCTGCTCGCCGCGCCGTTCGCGCTGTCGGCCGAGTCGGAGTCGTTCGCCACCGACGACATCAAGCGGACGATCGACGGCTTCAAGGCCAAGCAGAAATGAGGTGATCTTCGACCACATCGGCGCCTGACGGGACGGCGACGGCCCGGCGCCGAGGTCAGCCCCAGGCGGCGAGCAGCTCGTCGGCGGTGACCACGGTAGCGATCATCGAGATCGTGTTCGCCAGCACCGCCTCCGCGTACTCCTTGGGAATGCCAACCACTGCGTCGCGCACGACCACGACCTGGTAGCCGAGGTCGAGCGCGCTGAGCGCGGCGCCGGTGATCCCGAGGTTCAGTGACACGCCGATCAGCACCACCGTCCGCACGCCGAGGTTGCGGATCACGGCGTCGAGCTCGGTGCCGGTGAACGGCGTCATCCCGTGCATGCGAGGAACCTTGATGTCGCTCGGCTGCACGTCGAGCTCGTCGACCAGGGCCACGCCCGGACGCCCGACGTCGGTCGGTGAGTAGCCGAGCTCGGCCCGCCGCTTGGCGCCGACGGCGAAGATCCGACAGTTCACCGCCTGCCCGGCGCCGTCCGGTCGTTCCTCCATCACCGCATGCAGCACGCGCACGCCCCGGGCGCGGGCGCCCGTGCAGACGCGGCCGGCTACCGCGAGCATGCCGGCCTCCCGCACGGCCAGCGGCAGCGCCGGCAGGATCGCCTCGTCGCCGACGATGCCCTTCTGCAGCTCCATGGTGACGACCGCGGTGATCGCGGGATCGAGGAGGGCGCGAAGGCGTTCGGGGTTCATTGGCATGCCCCGGCAGCGTAGAGCGCGGTCAGGGCCGCAGGATCTGACCACCGTCGACGTGGATCGCCTGACCGGTGACGTAGTCCGAGTCGCTCGACGCGAGGAACACCGCTACCGGTCCGATGTCGCGGTCGACGTCGCCGAAGCGGCGTAGCGGGATCTGGCTGACGAGCTTGTCTTCGATGCCCGGCCGCGCGTCGAAGAACGCGTTTGCCGAATCGGTGATGATCGTCGGGATGATCGTGTTGACGCAGATGCCGTGCTTCCCCCACTCGGCGGCCGCCGTGCGGGTCAGCGCACGGATCGCCTCCTTGGTCGCGTTGTAGGCGGCGGTGCCCTTCATCGCGCCGATGCCGTTGCCCGAGCCGAAGGTGATGATCTTGCCGCCTCCGCGAGCGCGCAGGTGCGGGAACACCGCCTGCATCGAGTAGAGCGTACCCTTCAGGCCGGTCTGCACGGTGTGGTCCCAGGCGTCCTCCGGGAAGTCCTCGAGTGGCACGAACCCGGGCGATCCCTCGGGCGCCGTCTTCGTGCCGAAGCCCTGCGCGTTGGCCACGAGCACGTCGACGCCACCGAAGTGCGCCACCGTTGCCGCGACCATCTGCTCGACCTCGGCGCGCTCGCCGACGTCGACGGTGAGACCGAGCGCCCGGCCACCCTCGGCCTCGATGTGCGCGACGACGGCGTCGACCGTGGTGGTTGTGCGGGATGCCACGGCGACGGCGGCGCCGGCGCGTGCGAAATCGAGCGCAATCGCCCGACCGATGCCGCGACCGGCACCGGTGACGATGGCGACCTTGCCCTCGAGCTTCCTGGCGAACGCGTCCACGTGCCCCCTCCGCAGTGGCTTGACACTATCGTCAGAAACGTACAGCCTGACGTGCATGAAGGTTCCATTCACCTGGAAACCCACCGGCTGGTTCATGGTCGCCTGGAGCGGTGAGATCGCCGCTGGCACGGTGAAGCCGTTGAAGTACTTCGGCGGCCACCAGGTGGCCTATCGGACCGAGGACGGCCGGCTGAACGTGCTCGATGCCCACTGCCCGCACCTCGGCGCCCACCTCGGCCATCGCGGCAAGGTGAAGGAGGACTGCATCGTCTGCCCGTATTACGGCTGGGGCTACGGACCGGACGGCGTGAACCGCTTCATCCCCTACGAGGACCGGCCGAACGTTTCGCACCGCCTGCGCGTGTGGCCGGTGGTCGAGCGGCACGGTTGCGTCTTCGTGTGGCACGACCCGGCGGGTGGGCCGCCGCGCTGGGAGCTGCCCGACCTCTTCACGGTCGTCGACCACCTGCCGGCCGACCCGAAGGACTACTACCCGCCCTACCCGCAGATGTTCGGTGAAGTACGAGGGCGAACCGGTGCATCCGCAGATCACGCTCGAGAACGCGCCAGACACCGTCCACTTCGAACACGTCCACGGCGCGACGGTGACGCCGCGCCTGTTGCACTGGGAGGTCGACAGGCCGTTCTACAAGGGCATCGGCGGCTTCCCCGTACCGCTGCCGGACGGCGGCGAGCGCATGGCGCTGAAGAACCACTCGATCTCGTGCGGCGTCGGCGGGGCGTACTCGATCTTCGAGGGCTCGTATCACTACCGGCTGATCTTCTTCACGACGCCGGTCGACGATGCGACCTCCGACATGTTCTATTCGATCTGGTGGCCGCGCGACCCCGGCGACGAGGGCGATGTGGTGCCCGAGCGGCACTGCGAGCGGGCGCAGGAGCAGTTCCTCACGACGCTCGCCGACGACCTCGAGATCTGGCGGTACCAGGTCTACGTCGAGACGCCGGCGTTCGCCAAGCAGGACGCCCTTCCGTACGGCGCGCTGCGCAAATGGGCCCGGCAGTTCTACGAGCTGCCGTCTGACGTTCACCCGCGGCGGACCGCGGTGACCATGCGGGCGGGGTAGACGCGTTGGCGGGCCGATAGGCCGTAGCGGGGCCGCAGGAGCTCGATGGCCTCGTCGTCGACGAGGTCGAAGCAGTAGCGGTCGAGGGTGCCGTGCACATCACGCAGCCCGGCGCGCAGGGGTTCGCCGCCGTCGCGCAGCTGCGTCGAAATGGTCTTCGTCGCCCGCTCGAAGTCGGAACCTTTGAACCACGCCATCTCGGCGTAGTCGGCCACGAGCTGACCGCCCGGCGAGAGCAGCTCGGCCACCTGTTCGACGACACGCTCCGCCGTCTCTGCGCTGAGATAGTTGATCACGCCCTCCCACACGACGATCGTCGGCCGCGCCGTCTGAAACCCGGCGGCGACGAGCGGCTCGACGAACCGTGACGACGCGAGATCGACCGGCACGGCGGTGCGCGGCGTCGCCGGGGATGCGCCGGCGAGCACCTCGGCCTTGTGGGCGAGCACGTCCGGGAAGTCGACCTCGAAGACCCGGGCGTCCAGGGTCATCCGGTACGCGCGGGCATCGAGCCCGGCGCCCAGGAGCAACACCTGCGGCCGTCCGTCAGCCTGAGTGGCGACGAACCCCCGAACGGCGTCGTCGATGTAGCGCGTCCGGAGCCGGATGACGTTCTGCAGGGGTTCGTCGGCGCGTGCCGCGGCGACGGCGGCATCGTCGACCACGAGGTGAGCGAACGGGTCGTCGATGAGCCGCTCGCCTTCGGGCAGATCGGCGGCGAGCATCCGGCAGGCTGCGACGAGGGCCGCGCTCCGACTTGCGCCACGAGGTGCGTCGGCCATGGGCTCGACCGTAGCGTCAACCCGGCGATCGTGGGGAAGAGGCACACACCGACAGCGCTGCAGGGTTCGACCGTGGTGGTCAACGGAGGTAGTTGAACCCGCCGTCGATCATCAGGGTGGTGCCCGTGATGTACCGCCCGTCGGGGCCGGCGAGGTACACGACGCCGCGGCCGATGTCGGCCTCCGCGTCGCCCCAGTGGCCGAGGGGGATACGGGCGGTCACCTCGGCGACCGCACCGCCGGTCGCTTCGTCGAAGTCCGCCGCGCCCGGCGATTCGGCGAGCGGGCAGATGGCATTGACGCGGATGCCGAACCGTCCCCACTCGAGCGCCGCGACCCTCGCCAGGGTGCGCACCGCCTCCTTCGTCATCGCGTAGCCCGACATCGCCGGCGCCGGCAGGACGCCGGACCCCGAACCCATGTTCACCACGCAGCCCTTCGAGGCGCGCAGGTGCGGGAAGCACGCCTGCATGAAGCGGAAGCTCGCCATCGGCCCCGACCGCCACATCACGTCCATGTCGTCGTCGGTCAACTTGCGGATCGACCGGAACACCTTGGTGTGGGCGTTGTTGACGAGCAGGTCGAGCCCTCCCCACCGTTCGACGGTGTCGGCCACGCGCGATTCGATCTGGTCGCGGTGCTCGACGTCGCAGCGCATGGCAACCGCGTCGCCACCTCGTTCGCGGATCTCCGCGGCTACCGCCTCGCACTTCGCCAGCGTGCGCCCGAGCACCACGACCTTCGCCCCCTCCGTGGCGACGGCGAGCGCGACACCGCGGCCGACGCCCTGGCCGGCGCCGGTTACGATCGCGACCTGCCCGGCGAGCGCGTTCCTCGGTTCCATGCTGACTCCCTCTGGTGGGTTCGGATCGGCCGGTGCCCGTCGGCTACAGATCGACCGTCGCGGCGATGACCTCGGCGCCGAATCGGCCGAGCTCATCGACGACCTCGTCGAGCTCCTTGGCCCGGATGGCAACCGTCATCCGGTGGACGCCGAGTGCGGCCATCCGCTCGGCCTCGGCCACCGTGCGCGCCCCGCCCACGGTGATCTCGATCCCCGCCGGGTCCCGACCGAGACGGTCCGCCTCGTCGCGCACCTCCCCGATGACCCGTCCAAGGGTTGCGTGCAGATCGAGCCCGGGCCCGACCCACGGAAAGTACCCGTCGCCGTAGCGCGCCGCCCGTCGGATCGCTGCCGGCGAGGCGCCGCCGATGTGGAGCGGGATGGTGCCGCGAACGGGGCTGGGATCGCACCGCACCGCGTCGAAGCGGACGTGCTCGCCGTCGAAGCTCGCGACGTCCTCTCGCCAGAGGGCGCGGATCGCCTCGATGTACTCGTCCATCCGCCTGCCGCGGTTGGTGAAGTCCATGCCGACCGCCTCGTACTCCTCGGGCAGCTCGCCGACACCGATGCCGAGCCGCACCCGGCCCTTGCTGAGGACGTCGAGCGTCGCCGCCGACTTGGCGAGCACCGCAGGCTGGTGCTCGGGGAGGATCACGACGTTGGTCCCGAGGTTGATGATGCTCGTCTGGGAGGCCACGAACGCCAACCACACGAGAGGATCGGGGATGCCGCCCCGCCGCCACAGCCGGTCCATCCTGCCGTCGAGCGAGCCGCCGTACGCAGTGGCTCCCTCGCCGACCGCGACGACGACGTGCTCCGGGCACCATAGCGACTCGAACCCCGCCGACTCGGCGGCGCGGGCCATGACGACGGCGCGATCTGGCTCCGGGAACGTCGTGCTGGCGAAGACGATGCCCCACTTCACTAGGTCCCCGGCGACGCAGTTGACACAACTGTCAACCATAGGGCCTCGGTCCCTGTCCGTCGAGGAACGCCCTCCCGTGCGCCTGCCCGACCCCGACGTGATGACCTCGTCAGATCAGGCCCGTCCCGGTAGCTTTCAAGCCGTGTCACCCGAGGGTCTCCACGTGGTTCGTCATCAGGCGCAAGCTCCTGGGCTGCCGGTCGTGATGGTGCGAGGAGGGTTCCCCCAGCACGCCGCCGATCTGGTGGATCTGCTCGATGGCCGACCGACGCTCGAGCACGGGTGAGCATCGTGGAGTTCTGTGCGCCCAACCTGCCGACGATGGCCGAGCTGCTCGACCTCGAGCCGCTCGATCGCGACCTCTACCGCGGCATCAACGAGGTGCCGGAGAACGGTCGACCCACGCTCTTCGGCGGTCAGGTCGCGGCCCAGGCGCTGAAGGCGGCGGGGCTGACGGTGCCCGCGGGTCGTCATGCGCACTCGTTGCACGGCTACTTCCTCCGTCCGGGGTTGCGGGCGCGTCCGGTGATCTTCAAGGTCGAGCGCGACCGGGACGGTCGGTCGTTCTCGGCCCGCCGGGTCAGCGCAGTGCAGGACGGAGCGGTGATCTTCGACCTCACGGCCTCGTTCCACGTCGACGAACCCGGCGGTGAGTACGCGCTGCCGATCCCTGCTGACGCCGCAACGCCGGACGCCTGCCCGCAGGAGACGTTCAACGACAACTTCCTCAACGCCGATGCGCGGATGGTGCCGCCGACGTTCCCCGACGCCGAAGGGCGCGAACGCAGCGGTACTATGTGGCTCCGCACGCACGAGCGCCTCGCCGACGACCGGCTGACGCACAGCTGCGCCCTCGCCTATCTGTCCGACATCGGCACGGGCTTCCTCAGCGTGGATGTGCCCGGTCTACCGAAGGGCGGACCGAGCCTCGATCATGCGATGTGGTTCCGCACCCCGATCCGTGCCGACGAGTGGGTGCTGCACCACATGTGGCCGCTGATGGCCGGCGGTGCCCGCGGCCTGTACGCCGGCTCGATGCACCAGCACGACGGCACGCTCGGCGTGATGGTCACCCAGGAATCCCTCCTGCGGCCGAGCTGACGCCTCGCATCAGTTGGTCGGCTCGTCGGTCAGGAGACCGGCGCGCAGCACGTGCTTGAGCACCTTGCCCATCGGCGTGCGGGGGAGCTCGGCCACGATCTCGAGCTGCTCGGGCGTCTTCTGCCTGGCAAGCCCGGCGGCGGCACAGTGGGCCGCCAGATCGGCGACGGTGAGCGCCTCGTAGCCCGGCGCCAGCACCACGACGGCGCACGCCCGCTCGCCCGTCCGATGGTCGGGCAGCCCGACGACGGCGACGTCGGCCACTGCAGGGTGCGACGAGACAACGTCCTCGATCTCCGAGGCTGAGAGGTTCTCGGCGTTGCGGATGATGATGTCCTTGAGACGCCCGGTGATGCGGACGAAGCCGTCGGCGTCGACGGTGCCGAGGTCGCCGGTGCGGAACCAGCCGTCGACGAACGCCGCGGCGTCGAGCGCCGGGTCGACGTAGCCGAGGCAGCGTTGGGGGCCGCGGACCCACAGCTCGCCCTCGACGCCCGTCGCCGTGTCGACGCCGTCGAACCCGACGGTGCGCAGCTCGGCACCGGGAGCCATGCGGCCGACCGTCCCGTCGAACATCTCGGGCGCGTCGCCCACGCCGAGGCTCGTCGCCCCGGGGAACTCGGTGAGGCCCCACTGGTTGTAGATCGGAGTGCCGAACACGCGGGTGCACTCGGCGTTGAGCTCGGCCGTTACCGGCGCCCCACCGGCCTGCAGCTGGCGGAGCCGGGGGAAGAGAGGCGCGTCGCCGTGGCGCCGCTGCGCCGCGAGGTAGGCATGGAAGAACGGTGTCGCCGAACCGAGCAGGGTGGCCCCCCGCTGGGCCATCAGCTCCGGCGAGCGCGTCGGATCGAACGTCTCGATCAGCAGGAGCCGGGCCCCGATGCGGAGGTACGCAGTCAGCAGCATCATGCCGCCGATGTGGGTGATCGGGAACGGCATCGGGAACAGATCGTCGGCCTGCAGGCCGATGTAGGCGAGCTGCGCGTTCGACGACGCCATCACGGTCGCGTCGCTGTGGCGGGCGCCCTTCGCGGTGGCCGTGGTGCCCGAGGAGTAGAAGTACCACCGCTCGTCGCCGTCGGGGTCGTCGGCGGGGGCGAGCGCCGACGGATCGGCGCGCGGCAGCCGGATGCCACCGGCACCGGCCGGCCAGTCGCTGGCATCGACGACCGTGCACGCTCGTTCACCGACGGCCTCGCGGGCCATCGCGACGAAGTCGAAGGCTCGATAGGTGCCCGGCACCACCAGCCAGCGCGACCCGACCTGCCCGGTGATGAGACCGACCTCGGCCCGGCGCAGGATCGGGATGATCGGGTTCTGCCGGACTCCGAGCCGGCAGAGCGCAGCCATCAGCACGGCCGCCTCGATCGTGGTCGGTAGCTGCCAGCTCACGACGTGTGAGGAGCGCACGCCCACAGCGACGAGGCCCGCAGCGACCTCCTCCGCGAGGCGGCGGTACCCGCCGAACGACACCGTACGCCCGGCCTCGTCGCTGAGGAACGGGTCGTCCGGGGACAGTTCCGCCCGGGCGTCGATGAGCCGCCACCAGGCGCTGCCGATGTCGATCGGCTCACTCATCGCGGGCCGCCTCCTGACCTGGTCGTCGTTGACGATCTTGTCAGGTCGCGTTGGAATGGGTCCGCCGGCAGCCGTCGGCGCGAGAGGGGGACGTCGTGGCGAACGAGGCTTATGGCGACATCCGCACGATGACACCGGCCGAGCACTGGGCGCACTTCGAGCGGTCGTGGGTGGCCCTGCAGAGCTACACCTACCTCGGCAAGGGCACGCCGTTCCTCGACCGGGGGGTCGAGCGCGAGGTCATGCCGCTGCGCCACGACATGCGCAACGCGACGGGCGGGATCATGGCCGCCCCGCTGTGCATCGCCGCGCCCGAGCCGTGGTGGCGGGACGACGAGTGCGTGCCGGCGCCGGTGACGATGTCGTACGACATCCTCGATCCGGCGCACGACGTCGAGCGCATCGAGGTGCTGCGCGAGGTCATCAGCATCGGGCGCCAGATGGGCTTCAGCCGGTCCCGCATCGTCGACGCCGACGACCACTCCCGGGTGATCGCGATCTCGACGGGGAGCGGCGTGAGCCTCGGCGAGGTGCCACCCGGCTTCGAGGCGGTCGACAACCCGGTCACCGTGCTCGAGGACTCGCCGGCGCTGCCGGCGTTGCGCCACGTCTTCGGTGTCGTCCCCGGGCCCGAGGGAACGTTGAAGATCGAGAGGGTCACGCCGGCCCTGTCGTCGCCCCATTCGGCCCTGCATCTCGGGCCGATCAACATCGCCCTCGAAGCGGCGGCCACGGACGAGCTGGAACGCATCAGCGGGTCGGACGCGTTCCAGGTCGAGCAGTGGACCGTCCTGATGGTGAAGCCGGGGTATGTCGGACCGTTCGTGGCCACAGCGGCAGTCGTCGGCGGTCGCGGCCCGCGGGTGGGCATCGAGGCGACGATGAGGGACGCCGGCAACGGAAACCGCCCGATCGCGACGGTTTCGGCGGCGTTCCGCCGCGTCGGGTAGCCCTGGGCGGTGCCCCCGGGTTGGCCGCGGTACCCGTAGCTGTTAGAACGTCCTGGGGACCTGACGCTCGCGTCAAGTGAGCGGCAAACGAGGAAGGGGGAGGCCATGACCGTCCTCGACGGTATCCGCATCGTCGATCTCGGCGGCAGCGTCGCCGCGCTCGCGGCGACACTCGTGCTCGCCGAGGCCGGGGCCGACGTCGTGATGGTGGAGCCCCCCGGCGGATCGCCCCTGCGCGATCGGACGGGTTTCCGCACCTGGGGCCGCAGCAAGCGCAGCGTCGAGCTCGACCTGGCGTCGCCGGTTGGTCGCAACGACCTTGACGCCCTCCTCGCACATGCCGACGTGCTGATCCACTCACTCGTCCCCGTCGAGGCCGCCGCGATCGGGCTCGACGATGCCCTGCTGGCCGAGCGCCACCCCGATCTCGTCGTGTCGTCGGTGCTCGCGTGGCCGGTGAACCACGCCGAGGCGGGAGCGCCGGTGGACGACCAGCTGACGCTGGCCCGCCTCGGCGTTCTCGACGAGCAGCTCGCCCGCCGCGACGGCCCGCTGTACGTGCGGTTCCCGCTCGGCACCTGGCCGGCCGCGTGGCTCGCAGTGCTCGGCATCATGAGCCGGATCGTGTCGCGTGGCCGCACCGGGGTCGCAGGGCCGGCGCACACCAGCCTCGCGCAGGGCGCCCTGATCCCGATGATGATGCACTGGTCGCGGGCCGAGACGCCGTCGGACAACCTGCGCATCGGCATGCCGAAGGACAACATGCGCGCATCGCTGTTCGAGTGCGGCGACGGCCGCTGGATCCACCTCATGCCGCCGAACCCGGACGACACGCCGCTGATGCAGGAGGTGTTCGCCGAGATGGGCCCGGACGCCGTCGTCACCGCCAACGCGTCGGTCGCCGACGGGCGCTCCATGCCGGGCTGGCTCAACTGGGGCGCCAACGTCGAAGCGTTCAAGCGGCGGGGCGCCGACGAGTGGCTGCGCAACATGTGGGACAACGACGTGCCCGCGCAGGAAGCCGTCGGCCTCGGGGCGATCCTCGCGGACGAGCAGGCGCGCGCCAACCGCTACGTGGTCGACGTGGACGATGCCGAGGAGGGCCGAATCGCGGTGCCCGGCCTGCCCCTGACGCTCGATCCGCCGAGCGCGGTGCGCAACCTCGCGCCGGCGAGCGGTGCCGACGCCGTCGCAGGCGTGGCGGCCGAGTGGGCCGCTGCCGTCCGCTCGGCCCTGGCGGCTCGTACGTCCGGCCCGACGACGCAACGGCCCGGTCGCTCGCCGCTCGAGGGGGTGAAGGTGCTCGACTTCGGCAACTTTCTCGCCGGGCCGCTCGGGCCGATGCTCCTGGCCGATCTCGGCGCCACCGTCGTGAAGGTGGAGGCGACCACCGGCGACCCGATGCGGTGGGCCGACTGGCCGTTCGCCGGCTGCCAGCGAGGCAAGCGCGCCATCGCTCTCGACCTGAAGTCGCCCGAGAGCCGCCCCGCCGTCGAAGCGCTCCTGCGCTGGGCCGATGTCGTGCACCACAACCTGCGCCTGCCGGCGGCGCGCCGGCTCGGCCTCGACGCCAAGTCGGTGCGCGCCGTCAACCCGGACGTGATCTTCTGCCACGTCAGCTCCTACGGCCCGACCGGCCCACGAGCCGACTGGCCGGGCTACGACCAGCTGTTCCAGGCGAGCTGCGGTTGGGAGCGCGCCGGCGCCGGCGAAGGAAACCCGCCGATGTGGCACCGCTTCGGGTTCATGGACCACCTCTGCGCGATCTCGTCGGCGGCAGCCACGCTGATGGCCCTCCACCAGCGGGACACGACGGGGCGCGGCACCGACGTCGCCGCCTCCCTGCTCGGTGCCGGCGTGCTGACGAACAGCGAGACCTACCGGCGGCCCGACGGCTCGCTCGCACGCGTGCCCACGCTCGACGCGACGCAGAAGATGGTCGGCCCGGGTGAGCGCGTCGTGGAGGCCGCCGACGGGTGGATCGCCGTCGCCGCCCGCGGGTCGGCGCAGGTCGCCGAGCTCTGCGCGGCGGTCGGTGCGGCCGACCCCGATGGTGTCGACGAGGCCGTGCGCCCCCGTGCGAGCGCCGAGGTTCTCGCCGCGCTCGCCGGCGCAGGGGTTCCGGCGGCCGCGGTGCGTCGGGGCCAGAAGGGTCCGTTCTTCGACGACCCGGCGCATCTCGCCGCAGGGCTCGTGGCGTCGTACCACCACGTCGAGTGGGGCCAGCTGGAACAACCGGGGGCGATGTGGTTCCTCGGCGACCAGGAGGTGACCCTCGACCGCGCGCCGCCGGCGCTCGGCCAGCACACGGTAGAGGTCCTCGCCGAGATCGGCCTCACATCGGACGAGATCGCCAACCTCGTCGCCGCAGGTGTCGCGGTGGTGCGTTGACCGTGACCGACCGCGCCCGCGATCAGGCCGTCGGCGACCAGCGACTCGGCGACTGGCGTCCGACGACGACCCAGGAGCGCCTCGACCGGATGGAGTCCTACGCCGCGGTACAGCAGCTCGCCTCGCGCTACGCACGTTCGCTGGACGCGCGCGACATGGCTGCCGTGGTCGCGCTCTTCGATCCTGACGTGCAGGTGGGCGTCGATGGCCGCGGCCGGCCCTGCAGGCGTGGATGAGCACGCTGATGAGCCAGATGCGCACGTCGGTGCACCTCGTGGCGAACCACGTGATCGACTTCGACGACGCGAACCACGCGAGCGGCGTCGTCTACTGCCGCGACGAGCTCGAGCGGCCGGAGCACGGCGAGTGGGCGGTCGGCACGATCCAGTACTGGGACGACTACGCGCGCCTTGACGGCGACTGGTGCTTCACCCCGCGGCGCCTGCATCGTTGGTACCTCGTCGACGCGCTCACCCGCCCGGCGGCCGGGGCGGGGGTGAACGACTTCGGTGCCCACATCCGTGAGCGCCTGCTGCCCGAGGCCTACCCGACGTGGCGCAAGTTCTGGGACACGAGGTCCGATGCGCCGGGGGCACCCCCAGAAGTTGACGATGATGTCAAGTTGGCCTACGTTCGATGCTTCGACGGCAGCACACGGGCCGGCGTTCGACCGGTCGCCTGAGCCGGGATCCGCCGTGCACGGGAGATCACCACAGCCGAAGTTCCCCTAGCGAACGATCCATGGAGGCAGCCCGTGCAACTCGAAGACATGATCCTCATCAGCGTCGACGATCACATCGTCGAGCCGCCGTCGCTCGGTGACTTCTTCCGTGAGAACCTGCCGGCGAAGTTCAAGGAGCGCGCCCCAAAGGTGATCCGCCGCGCCGACGGAACCGACGCATGGCTCATCGAAGGCCAGGAGGTCGCGACGTTCGGACTGAACGCCGTACAGGGCCGGCCGCCCCAGAACTGGGGAAGCGACCCGTCGAGCTTCGACCAGGTGCGGCCCGGCTGCTATGACGTGCACGAGCGCGTACGTGACATGAACGTCAACGGCGTGCTCGCCTCGATCAACTTCCCGTCGTGGCCCGGTCTCGGCGGCCAGTTCTTCATGAAGAACGACGACCACGAGTTCGTCGCGGCGATGACGCGCACGTACAACGACTGGCACGTGCACGAGTGGTGCAACCGGTACCCCGGACGGTTCATCCCGATGGCGATCTCCGGGTTCACCCTCGGCGCCGACTGGATGGCCGGCGAGATCCGTCGGCTGGCCGAGATCGGCTGTCACGCAGTGTCGTGCCATCCGGACGGCTACCGCTTCGGCGCGCCCGACTACCACGGCGACGAGTGGGATCCGGCCTGGAAGGCTGCCGAGGAGACCGGCAGCGTGATGGTGTTCCACTTCGGCGGGTTCCCCAACTTCATGCCCCGCACGCCGTTCTCGGTGATTCCGCACGCAATGCCGTTCCAGACGGCGATCTTCGCCGGCGAGCTGCTGTGGTCGAAGATCTTCCGCAAGTTCCCGGGCATCCGTTTCGCGCTCGCCGAGGGCGGCATCGGTTGGATCCCGTACTTCCTAGAGAAGGCCGACTTCGTCTACGACCATCATCGTGCGTGGACGAGGGAGGACTTCGGCGACCAGCTGCCGAGCCAGGTCTTCCGCGACCACGTGCAGGGCTGCTTCATCGACGACGTCACCGGGCTGCGCAACCGCGAGATGATCGGTATCGACAACATCACGTGGGAGTGCGACTACCCGCACTCGGACTCGACCTGGCCGACCGCGCCGGAGGTGCTCTGGAAGTCGCTGCAGGCGGCCACGCTGGTCGACGACGAGATCGAGAAGGTCACGTGGGCGAACGCGGCGCGGTGGTACCACTTCGACCCGTTCGAGCACCGCACCCGCGCAGAGTGCACGGTAGGCGCGCTGCGGGCGCAGGCGACCGACGTCGACACGACGCCGCGCGAGTACGGCGCAGCGAACCACACTCACAACCTGGCCAGCGGCGCCAACCAATTCATCGGCACCACCGACATGAGCAACGTCGGCACGAAGTAGGCCGGCGGCCTCTCTGCGCAATCAGTCGGCGGGTTTCTTCTCTGGGCGCCAGCAGGCGGCCAGCAGCGCGAGCCCGCCGCCAACCCCACCTCCAGCGGCCAGGGCCAGACCGACGCCGGCGTCCAGCTTGCCCGTGAGCCCGGCCGCCTCGTCGAGGGACCACCGGCCACCGCCGAGCAGCGCGACACCGAAGCCGAGCAGCGCGAGGGTCATGACGTACTCGTAGCCCTCGCCGGGGCGGAAGATGAAGAAGCCGTTCTTGCGGTGGTTGATCACGAACGCCACCGTCATGATGCCGATCGAGCCGGCGGCGGCGAGCGGGGTCAGCAGCCCCGCGATCAGCAGTGCGCCGGCACCCATCTCCACGAGGCTCGCCAGCCATGCATGCACGACCGGGGGCCGCATGCCCATCGAGCCGAACCACCTCGCTGTGCCGGCGATCTTGCCGCCACGGAACACGTGGTTCACGCCGTGGGCCAGCATCACGGCGCCGAGCGTCACCCGCAGCACCGCCAACCCGAGGTCCGCTGTCCATCCGCTCACGATCGATCCCCCTGACGCGGCCCGTTGCCGGACGCCATCCTGCCTTTCCGGGTCGTCCGACTCAACGCCGGCTCGTCGCCGCGTCCCGGACGGAGCCGTCGTCGGTGATCAGATCGAACAGACCTTCGTGGCCGGCGGCGGCGACGCCCGCGCCGGCGCGGCGACGCCAGCCCTTCGTCGTGCCCCATTCGCTACGCCACGACCACAGCCGCCGGGTGAGCTGTTGCAGGTCGTACTCGCGCGTCACGCCCATCGCCCCGTGGGCCTGATGGGCGGCCCGGGTGCCGAGGGTGATCGCATCATCGACGACGACACGGGCGAACGCGATCTCGCTGCCGGGCTTCCCGCCGGCGAGCGCCCGCACCGCCACATCGGCCGCCATCTGGGCCCGCACCGCGCACTGGGCAGCGGTGACGAGGTGATACTGCACAGCCTGGAAGGTGGCTACCGGCTTGCCGAACTGGTGGCGCTCGTTGGTGTAGTCGACCGTGAGCTGCGCCATCGCCCGCAGCGCACCGGCGGCCATGACCACCCGCGAGAGCGCTCCACGCTGGTGGAGCAGGTCGACGCTGAGGTCGTCGCGAGCGATGCCGTTCTGCTCGACGTCGGGCAGCGCCACGTCGGCGACGACGCGATCGCGCGCCTCGCCGGCGAGGTTGGCGCCGGCGGTCACCGTCACCTGGTCGGGACGCAACGACAGGACGTCGGTGCGACCGCTGCCCGGTTCGGACATGACCACGATCCGTTCGGCGTGGCGGGCCCAGGCGACCACGACATCGAGGCGCAGCCGGTCGTCAACGATCGTCGGCGCCGTCTCCACGACGGCTACCGGTCCCGCCGGTAGTGGCAGCCCGGCGAGCGCGAGGCACCAGCCACCGAGCATCGCTGTCTCCGCGACCGGTACCGGCGCCGCGAAGCGCCCGACGGCGCTCAGCACCGCGGCGAGATCGAACAGGGTTCCCCCCGATCCTCCCCTGGCCTCGTCAATGCCGACCCACGGGAATCCGGCATCGGCCAACGCCGCCCACGCCGTGGCCGACCACCCGGTCTGCTCGGCGCGCTCGATCTCCTCGTGCGTGCACACGGCGGCGAGCAGACGCTCGACGGTCTCGACGACGAGGGGATCGGCAGTGGTGGTGACACTGGTAGTGGTGTCCGGCCCCGACGCGCTCATCGTGCCGCCGTCCTCGGACGCAGACCCTTCGAGGCCACGGATCGCAGCACCTCGTTGGTCCCGCCGCGAACGGTGAACGACGGTTGCGTCAGTGCGGCGCTGACGAGCAGCCGGCCGAAGATCGACCCGTCCGCGGTGTTCGGGCCCTCGTCGAGGAAGGCGAGCACGGCGGACACGACGTCCTGCTCGAAACGCGTGCCCATCTCCTTGACGAGCGACGACTCGATCGCAGGGGCGCCCCCCTCGTCGATCGAGCGGGCGACCGACAGCGAGAGATGGTGGAGCACCCAGTAGTTCGCCACCGCGTCGCCGAGCAGGTCGAGCAGGTCCGGGGCCATCAGAGCCGAAGCACCCCGGCGACTCTCGCGCTCCAGCAGTCCTTCGACGAGCAGGTACGTGCTCAACCAGCGGTCGGGTCCGCCGCGCTCGTAGGCGAGCTCGGAGGTGTTCTGCGACCATCCCTGGCCGACCTCGCCGAGCACCATCGCATCGGGCACGAACACGTGGTCGAACACGACCTCGCAGAAGTCGGCCGTGCCGTCGATGAACGGCACCGGCGTGGCGGTGACACCCGGCGCCTTCAGGTCGACGATCAGCTGGGTGAGCCCTTGGCGCTTGTCGTCCACGTCGTCACGCGGGGTCGTGCGGCACAGCACGATGATCCAGTCGTTCTCGTGCGCCGCCGTCGTCCAGATCTTGCGGCCCTCGAGCACCCAACCGTCACCGTCGCGTGTCGCTTTCGACGAGAGCGAGGCGAGGTCGCTGCCGCTGTCGGGTTCGCTCATGCCGATGCAGAACGAGAGCTCGCCGGCGCAGATGCCGGGAAGGAACTTCCGCTTCTGCTCCTCGGTGCCGAACTTGGCGATGACCGGTCCCGACTGGCGGTCGGCGACCCAGTGGTGGCCGACGGGGACGCCCCAGCGGAGGAGCTCCTCGGTGACGATGAAGCGGTCGACCGCCGAGCGGTCGTGCCCGCCGTAGGCGATCGGCAGCGCCATGCCGAGCCAGCCGCGGGCGCCGAGCTTGCGGGAGAACGCCGGGTCCTTCGCGGCGTTCATCCCGAGACCCGGCATGAACGAGCCCCGCGGCAGCTCGATGGCGAGGAACCGCTGCACCTCGGCGCGTAGCGCCCGCTCCGCCTCGCTCAGCTCGACCGGCCCGAACTCGATCACCGCACCGCCCCCGAATGGGCGACGCGGCTGCGCGGCCGCACGTCAGATGCGCTCGATGATGGTGGCGGTGCCCATGCCGCCACCGGTGCACATCGTGATGAGCGCCGTCGAGAGATCGCGTCGCTCGAGCTCGTCGAGCGCGGTCTGGATGAGCATGCCGCCGGTGGCGCCGATCGGGTGGCCGAGGGCGATGGCCCCGCCGTTGACGTTCACCTTCGCCGGGTCGAGGCCGAGGTCGCGGATCGTCTTCAGCGGCACGGCGGCGAACGCCTCGTTGATCTCCCACAGGTCGATGTCGTTCACGGTCATGCCGGCCCGCTCGAGGCACTTGCGCGACGAAGGCCCCGGTGCGGTGAGCATGATGACCGGCTCGGCGCCGGCGACCGCCGACATCACGATGCGGGCCCGCGGCTTCAGGCCGTGGGCCTTCGCGTAGTCGGGGGAGGTGAGCAGGACGGCGCTGGCGCCGTCGACCACGCCGGAGGAGTTGCCGGCGTGGTGCACGTGGTCGACGTGGTCGACCTTCGGGTACGCCTGCCGGCACATGTCGTCGAAGCTACGGTCGTAGCCCTCGAACACCTGCGTGCCCATGGTCGCGAACGACGCTTTGAGGCCGCCCATCGACTCGACGGTGCTTCCCGGGCGCGGAAACTCATCGACCGCGAGAGCGACCGAGCCGTCCGGGTTGAGGATCGGAACGACGCTGCGGTCGAACGCGCCTTCGGCCATCGCCTTGGCGCAGCGCTCCTGGCTCTGCACGGCGAAGGCGTCGACGTCGTCGCGCGTGAAGCCCTCGACGGTGGCGATCAGGTCGGCCGAGATGCCCTGGGGGACGAGCGGGAACAGCTCGCGCAGGTGGGCGTTGCCCGAGGTGAAGTCGGGCGGACCGTCGGGCTCGGGCCAGCGCGACATCGACTCGACGCCACCGCCCACCACCACGTGCTGGTGCCCGGCCTGGATGCCCATGGCGGCGAACGTGATCGCCTGCTGGCCCGAACCACAGAAGCGGTTGAGCGTGATGCCGGGCGCTTCCACCGGCCAACCGGCGGCGAGCACGCCCATGCGCCCGATGCAACCGCCGTGGTCGCCGGCCGGGTTGCCGTTGCCCATGATCACGTCGTCGACGTCCTTGGTATCGAGCCCGTTGCGCGACGCGAGGGCTTTGAGCACCTGGGCGAGCACCTCCTGCGGGTGCAGGTGGTGCAGCGAACCGTTGGCCTTCCCCTTGCCGCGCGGCGAGCGCGTCCCGTCGATGATCCAGGCCTCGGTCATGGTCAGCTCAGTTCGTTCATCTTGGTGCGGGGTGTGGCCTGCGCCAGCAGGCCGCGAACGGCGGCGTCGACGTCGTGAGGATCGATCGGCGGGGTGTCGGTGTGCGGGCCGCGGCGCCACCCTTCGGCGATGCCGAGGATCTGGCCGGACGATTCGATGACCTGGCCGGTGACGTCGGCCGACTGGGTCGACGCCAGCCAGGTGACGACGGGGGCGACCCACTCAGGGCCGAACTTGCCGAGCATCTCGTCCGGCAGGCCAAGGTCTTCGGTGAGGCGGGTGAGCGCTCCGGGCGCCACCGCGTTGGCGGTGACGCCGTACCGACCGAGCTCCTCGGCAGCGATCTGCGTGAAGGCGGCGATGCCGGCCTTTGCCGCGCCGTAGTTCGTCTGGCCGGGGTTGCCGTAGATCCCGGACACGGACGTGGTGTTTACGAGGCGAGCGTCGTTCTTCTCGCCCGCCTTGGCGCGGTCGCGCCAGTAGCCCGATGCGACCCGGCTCGACGCCCACGTGCCTTTCAGGTGCACCTTGATGACGGCGTCCCACTCCTCCTCGGCCATCGAGAAGAGCATGCGATCGCGCAGGATGCCAGCGTTGTTCACCACGACGTCGAGGCCACCGTAGGTGTCGATCGCCATCTGCACCATCGCCTGGGCGTCGGCCAGGGAGCTGGCGTCGCCGAGGTGGGCGACGGCCTGGCCGCCGGCCGCCGTGATCTCGTCGACCACGTCCTGCGCCGGGTTGGAAGCGCCGGCGGCGGTGCCGTCACGCGCCCCACCGAAGTCGTTCACGACGACCTTGGCCCCCTGGTCGGCCAGCATCAGCGCGTACTCACGGCCCAGGCCGCGGCCCGCTCCGGTGATTGCGCACACTCGTCCTTCGCACATCTTCGTCTCGGTCACGAACGGGACTCTACGCGTCGGGCTTGGGGCTTTGGAAGTTGAACTGACGATACTGTCAAGTCGTCGAGCCACCCGTCGGAGGAAGCATGTCGAACACCAGCAACCTGGAGGGCACCTACCGCCCGGAGTGCGACGGAAAGGTCGCGCTCGTCACCGGAGCGAGTCGTGGCATCGGCGCCTCGATCGCTGAACGGTTGGCCGAGGCCGGCGCCAAGGTCGCCGTGTCAGCGCGCACGCTCGAGCCGGACGCCAAGTACGAGGGCTCGCTCTCCGAGACGGTCGAGCGCATCAGGGCCTCGGGCGGCACCGTCGTCGCCGTGCAGGCCGACATCTCCAAGCAGGCCGACCGCCAGCGGATGGTGGCCGAGACGGTCGAGCAGCTCGGCCCGGTCGACATCCTCGTGAACAACGTGGGTTGGGACGAGCTGGTCCCGTTCCGCGACTCGGACGAAGCCTTCTGGGAGCTCGTGATCGCCCGCAACTTCACGAGCACCGTGCGGGTCACGCATGCCGTACTGCCGCGCATGGTCGAGCGGTCGTGGGGACGGATCGTCAACATCAGTTCCGATGCCGGCCGCGTCGGGTCGGTCGTCGAGCCGGTCTACGCCGCGGCGAAGGGCGGCGTCATCACGTTCACGAAATCGGTGGCGCGCGACCACGCCCGAGCGGGGATCACGGTCAACACGGTGTGCCCCGGCGTCACCGACACTCCGGCCCTGCGCGAGGTGGCGGCGGCTCGC
>JAYUAM010001004.1:0-2829 GCA_043741295.1 Acidimicrobiia bacterium | reverse complement strand
CGCCGATCGAGCACGTGGCACCGGTCGCCTCCCGACAGGCGACGAGCAGCGCCTGGGCGAGCCGCTCGGCCAGGGCGGCCGACGGGCAGCCGGGGACGACGAGCGCGAACTCGTCGCCACCGATCCGGGCGAGAAGATCGGAGGTGCGTACGAGCGGACGCCAGGCGGCAACCACGGCCCGCAGCACCGCATCGCCGCCGTCGTGGCCGCGCTCGTTGTTCACCCGGCCGAACTCGTCGATGTCGATCATCATCACTGCGAGAGGCAGGTGGCGACGACGGCTCTCTTCGATCTCGTTGGCGAGCATCAGGTCCCACATGCGCCGGTTGGGGGCGCCGGTCAGGGCGTCGAGATACGACAGCGCGCGCTGTCGGGCCACGAGCACGCTGACGACGATGCCGGTCTCGCCGGCGCCGAGCATCGTGAGGAGCCAGACCAGGAGCGCCGACGACGTGAAGCCATCGGCAAACACCGAAAGGGCCTGCGCGACGGCGACGAGACCGAGCACCTCGTACACGTCGCGTCGATCGAAGAACAGCGCGGCGAAGAGCATCACCGTGACGTAGTGGAAGGCCTGGGCGGCGCCGACGGGGGTGCCCCGCCAGTAGTAGGTCGAGATGGCGGCCGACAACGTGCCGAACAGCAGGAACCCCCGACCGACAGCGAACGACGAGCGCGGCCGCAACCGCGGGCCGAGGATCGGCGCGATCGCCGCGCCGACGAAGGGGAACAACCCGCTCCAGGCGGACGCGATCGGCTCGGACGAGGCGAACACCTCGACCACGGTCATCACCACGGCGACAGCGAGCACCAGACCCGCGGCGCGCCACATCGTGCGCCGGTCCGTCAGGTGGGGCTCAGGAATGGACCGCCGCATCCCCTTCCTATCGGTCCGACCGGTCGACGGATGAGCGGCAGCGCCTTGGATCGCCGTCCTTGTCGGTCGATCGACGCCCGCGCCGTCAGCTCAGCCGAGGGCACCGGTCGTCGACCCGCCGACCAGGCTCTCGAGCACGAGGAGGGCCTGGCGCCCGTCCGGCGCCCAGCCATCGGCACCGAGGGCCTTGGCCGCGGCGACGTCCACCACGGCACCGCCACCGGCGAGCACGACCACCTCAGGTGACCGGGCACGGATGGCACCGATCGTCCGGGCCGCCGCCGGCAGGCAGGCCGGGTCGGTGACGCTCACGCCGACGGCCACCAGCCGGTCGACACGATCGAGGGCACCGACGAAGGCCCCGACCGGCAGATCGCAACCGAGGTCGGCCACGTCCCAACCGCCGCCGCGCAGCAGATCGGCAAGGAGGGCGATCGGCAGTGAGTGGTGCTCACCGCTCGGCGCTCCGATGACCACGGCGCCACGCGACCGGCCGCGACGGGCGAAACGGGAACCGAGTCGCCCGACGATGCGCATGGCGATGCCGCTGGCCTGGTGCTCGGTGGCGATGTCGAGCTCGCCGGCCGCCCAGGCCTCGCCGATACGCCGCAGGGCGGGAGCGATCATGTCGAGATAGACCGATTCGGGTGTCGCGCCGGCCGTGAGGGCGGCTTCGACCACGCTCCAGGCGCCGCCGCCGTCGCCGACCACGAGCCGTGACTCGAGGCGTTCGCTCCACGGCGCCGGTCGGCTGCGACCACCGCGCCGAGCGGGCGACGGGGGCGATTCGACGTCGGTGAACGCTGTCCGGTTCGTTGCCTCGCGGCGGTGACCGACAGGGTCCGACGAGGCCCGGAAGCGTTCGACATCGGCGGCGTGCACGAGCCAGCTCTGGCCACTCTTGTGGGCCCGCAGGAGACCGAGACGCACGTAGCGGTACGCGGTCATGTAATGGACGCCGAGCACATCGGCGACCTGGTGCAGCGTCAGCTGATCAGTGCCGACCTCAGTAATGTGACCCCCGTCCTCGATGGTCTCACCGTAGGGCGGCGACACCATCCACGTCGGGTCGTGGACGAAACTTGGGTTTGCCCGAATCCGGCGCGGCGCGGCAGCGCGCGCCACTGCGCCGCGTCAGCCGGAGGCCTTCGCGGCCCAACGTTCGCGAGCCAGGCGGCTGCGCTCGAGAAGCTCCGCCGGCACTCGACTGTCCACCCCTGGCGCGGTGCCGGCGGCGGAGGCACCACCGCCGTCCGTCGGCGCTGCGGCGCCCGCCTCTTCCGGCATCTCTATCGGTGGAGGTACGAACCCTGGCACGTAGTAGGTGTAGAGGCTCTCGATGAGAGGACGCAGCCCCTCGGCCGTCTGCCCGGCCGCCAGGGTGACGGTGACGATGTTGCCGTAGACGTGGATCGCGCTCGCCTTGCCGGTGTCGAACAGGCGGCGCGCGAGCACGTCGGCCGGATTCGTGCCGATGATCGGCGTGGCCTCGTCGTAGTGCAGGTGGCCCATGCCGGTGAGGTTGCGGTTGAGCTCGAAGCGGGTGATGCCCCGCATCGCGCTCGGCTTCTCGATGACGGCGACGGGCTGGCCCATGGGTGGCGAGGCTAGCCGAACGTCCGCCGACCAGGTCGGTGCGGGTGCCAAGCTGGCGCGATGGTCCGCGCTCCCCGGCCGTCGTCGCCGTCACCTGTGCGTCGAGTCGCCATGCCCGAATCGCTGGCCGAGCGGGTGTGCCTCGCCCTCGTCGCCACGTCCCCCGAGTCGGTGCACGGTTGGGCCCTGGTGCGGCTGCTGCAGCCCGACGGCGAGATCGGGCGCGTGTGGTCGCTGTCACGGCCGCTCACGTACCGGGCCATCGATCAGCTGACGGCAGCCCAGCTCGTACGACCCGTGGCCCAGGTGCCGGGGAGTGGGGCGGCGCGGGCCCTGGTGACGGCGACGGCCAGCGG
>JAYUAM010001003.1:0-2829 GCA_043741295.1 Acidimicrobiia bacterium | reverse complement strand
GGTACCGGTGGCCTTCGCCACGTTGACCACCTTCCCGGCGTCGATGTCGGCCTGGGTGACGGTGTGGGTCGCCGCGCACGTGACGATCGCCCCCGACGCCAGGGTGGTGATCGGCAGCGCCGGGGCGCAGGACCCGAAGGTGGCGTTCTCGTCGACGATCTTCACCGGGGACAGGGCGACGTTGCCGGTGTTCTGGACGGTGATCGTGTACGGCACGACGTCACCGACGGCGGCTACGGCCGTAACCGTCGACATCTTGTTGACGGTTAGCTCGGGGCCGATCCTGGCCGTCACCGTCACGAGCGCCGATGCCGCAGCAACGGTGGCGCCACCCGGGTCGGTGCCCGCCACGGAGGCGGCGTTGTCGACGAAGCCGCGGTCGAGATCGGCCTGCGTGGCGAGGTGGCGGGCCGGACACACCAACGTGGCGCCCGACCCGATCGAGGCCGGAAGCGCCGGGGTGCAGTTGCCGAGCGTGGCGTTCGGGTCGTCGACCACGACACCGGCGATCGTGACGTTGCCGTCGTTGAGGACGGAGATCGTGTAGTCGATCGGGGCGCCGATGAAGCCGTACGACGGCGTCGAGGTCGTCTTCGTCACGACCAGGTGCGGCGACTGGTCGGCCGGAACCCGGACGACGGGCGACGTACCGGTGGCGGGCGTGCCGCCGGAGTCGGTACCGGTGGCACCGGCGACGTTGTCGTAGTGGCCGGCGTCGAGATCGCCCTGCGTCACGGTGCGGGCGGCATTGCACGTCACGGTCGCGTAGCGGGCCAACGTCGCCACCGGCGTCGCCGGCGTGCAACCGGTGACGACGGCCCCCGGGTCGACGACGTCGACCCCGGTGAGGGCGACGTTGCCGTCGTTCACGACGTTGATCGTGTAGCCGATAGTGGCGCCGACCGAGCCGTACGCCGACGTGGACGACGACTTCGCGACCGTGAGGTGCGGCGCACGGGCGGCCGGCGCCCGGACGGCCGGCGACGGGCCCGACACGGCCGCGCCGCCGGGGTCGGTGGCAGTCCCGGTGGCGACGTTGTCGTAGTGGCCAGAATCGAGGTCGGCCTGGGTCGCCAGATGACGGGCCAGACAGGTGATCGCGGCGCCCGGCGCCAAGGTGGCCACCGGGAGCGTCGGCGAGCACAGAGCGAGCACCGCGCCGGGGTCGTTGACCGCGGCGGCGGTGAGCGTGACGTTGCCGGTGTTGCGGACCGTGATGGCGTAGACGATCGGGTCGCCGACCTCGGCGTAGCTCGTCGTGGACGTCGTCTTCGTCGTGGTCAACTGCGGGCGCTGGGTGGCCGGCACGCTGGCGACCGCCGACGACGTTGACACGCCGGCCCCGAACGGGTCGGTGCCCGAGGCCGTGGCCACGTTGTCGTGACGGCCGGCGTCGAGGTCGGCCTGGCTCACCGTGTGCGACGCCGCGCACGTGATCGTCGCTCCCGGGGCGAGCGAGGCGACCGGGATGGAGGGCGTGCAGGCGCCGAGCGTCGCTGCGGCGTCGGCGACGCTCACGTTGCTGAGCGTCAGGTTCCCGCTGTTGCGCACCACGATCGAGTACGACGCCACGTCGCCGACGGCGGTGTAACTCGGGGCGGTTGCGGTCTTGGCGACGGCGAGCGAGGCCCCTCGGTTGGCGTTCACGGTGACCACCGGGCTGGCGGCAGTCACCGTCGCCCCGCCCGGCGTCGTGGCCCCGCTGGTGGCGACGTTGTCGTAGTGCCCGGCGTCGACGTCGGCCTGCACGATCGTTCGGGTCGCCGGGCACGAGATCGTGCCGCCGGGGGCCAGCGTGGCAACCGGTTGCGCCGGTGTGCACATGCCGAGTGTGGCGGCGCCGTCGGCGACCGCGACGTTGGTGAGCGTCACGTTGCCGGTGTTCCTGGCCGTGACGGTGTAGGTGATGGTGTCGCCGGCGCGGGCGTAGCTCGCGGTGCTCGTCGACTTCGTCGTGGCGAGCGCCGCGTTCTGCACGGCTGGCACCGTGGCGAGCGGGGTGTCGGCGACGACGGGCGTGGCCGACGGGCTCGTCCCGCTGGCGCGGGCCACGTTGTCGACGCGGCCGGCATCGAGATCGGCCTGCGTCGCCGCCCGCGATGCCGAACAATCGATAGCGGTGTTCGGCGCGAGCGACGCCACCGGAACCCCCGGCGTGCACGATCCGAGCGTGGCCGACGGATCGGTGACCGTGACGCCCGAGAGCGTCACGTTGCCGTCGTTGACGACGTGGATCGAGAACGTGACGACATCGCCGACCGCGGTGAACGAGGAGGTGACGGCCGTCTTCGCGGCCCGCAGCGACGGCGTCTGCGTGGCCGGCACGACGACGGCGGGAGTCGAGCCGGTCAACGTCGCGCCGGCCGGCGTACGGGCCGAGGTCGAGGCGACGTTGTCGTAGTGCCCGGCGTCGATGTCGGCCTGCGTGGCGCGGTGCGACGCCAGACACGTGACCGCATCACCGGGGGCGAGACTGATGATCGGGAAGCTCGGCGCACACGACCCGAAGGACGCATTCGGGTCGACGACACCGATGTTCGAGAGCGTGACGTTTCCGGTGTTGACGATGGTGATGACGTAGTTGATGGGGTCGTTGACCGCGCTGTAGGACGACGTCGGCGACGACTTGCTTATGCCGATGCCGGGAGACTGGACCGCCGGCACCGAGACGGTCGACGACGCGGCGCTCGTCGTCCCACCGGCCGGGTTCGTCCCCGATGCCGAGGCGACGTTGTCGTAGTGACCGGCGTCGATGTCGGCCTGCGTCACCGTGTGCGACGCCGGGCACGAGATGGTCGCGCCCGGCACCAACGATGCGACGGGCAACGC
>JAYUAM010001002.1:0-1008 GCA_043741295.1 Acidimicrobiia bacterium | reverse complement strand
TCGCCCGTCAGCTCGGCGCGACCGACGTCGTCGACGGCTCGCTCGCAGACCCCGTAGCGCAGACCCTGGCGCTGCTTTCGACGAACGGGGGCACCGGGGACGGCGTCGACTCTGCGTTCGAGGTCGACGGCGTCGACCATGCCTTCGAGGTCGTCGGCCGCCCGAGCACGGTGCGTCAGGCGTTCGCCCTCGCCGCTCCCGGCCGTCGCGCGTATGCGCTGGGCGTGCAGGCCGATGACGCCGAGGTCACCCTGCCGGCGGTCGGACTACGTCGCGGCAGGTCGGTCACCGGCGTCTTCATGGGCGACACCGTGCCCGCCCGCGACATCCCGCGCTACGTCGAGTTGTGGGAGCGCGGCGAGCTCGATCTGGCGTCCCTCGTCTCGCACGAGGTGCCGCTCGACGACGTGAACACCGGCTTCGCGCAGATGGCCGATGGCGCCACGGCACGAACGATCGTCACGTTCGACCCGTGAAGCGCGTCGGCATCCTGCAGTACGGAGGGTCGTTCGAGCAGATCGCCTCGAACCCCGCCGACAAGTCGCTCGAGACCTACTTCGCCCAGCAGGACACGATCCGCAACGTCGACGCGCTCGGGGCCCGTCACGGGCACTGCACGCTCGTCTCGATCAGGTCGCCGCGCCCGTACGCGGTCGACGTGAGCCCGACCTCGCGTGCGCTGGGACTGGGGCTCGATCCCCACACCCAGGCAGCCGAGGTGCTCGACCAAATCGCCGTCCTCGGGTTCACGCACCTGCTCGTGCAGATCCCGAATCCGCAGCTGATCGTCGGATTGGGCCGTCAACCTGGGCTGCGGGTGGCCGCCGCCCTCGCCGACTCCTTCTATCGGCGCGGGCCGCGGGCGGCGTGGCAACGCCGCCGCCTCGTCGCCGCACTCAACGCCGACCACGTCGAGTTCGTCGCCAACCATGGGCCGAGCGCCGCCCGGCACCTCGTCGAAATCGGCGTCCGCCACAAGCCTGTCGTGCCCTTCGACTACGTCTTCGC
>JAYUAM010001001.1:0-1008 GCA_043741295.1 Acidimicrobiia bacterium | reverse complement strand
GGCCCCGTTCGACGCCGCTACCGCCAACGCCCGCGCCGCCGAGGTGTGGGAGCGCGACATCATCCCCGCGCTCTGTGACTACGTCGCCATCCCGGCGCTCTCAGCGAGCTTCGACGCCGAGTGGGCGGCGAACGGCCACATCGATGCTGCCGTCGAGCTCATCCGGGCCTGGTGCGCAGCCCGGCCGGTTCCGGGGCTCACGGTCGAGGTCCACCGGCTGCCCGGACGCAGCCCACTGCTGCTGATGGAGGTGCCCGCCACCGACGCCGATCTGGCCGACGACACGGTCGTGCCCGGTCTCGACGACGACACGGTCGTCTTGTACGGCCACCTCGACAAGCAGCCCGAGATGGTCGGCTGGCGCGAAGGCCTCGGGCCCTGGACACCGGTCATCGAGAACGGGCGGCTCTACGGCCGCGGCGGGGCCGACGACGGGTACGCGGCGTTCGCCGCACTCACCGCCATCGAGTCGCTGCACGCCGCCGGCGGCCGCCACGCCCGCCTCGTCGTGCTCATCGAAGCGAGCGAGGAGTCGGGCAGCCCCGACCTGCCGCACTACGTCGAACACCTCGCCGATCGCATCGGCACACCCGGGCTCGTCGTCTGTCTCGATTCGGGGTGCGGCGACTACGAGCGTCTGTGGGTCACGACCTCGCTGCGCGGGCTCTGGCACGGGACGCTCACCGTCGAGATGCTCACCGAAGGCGTGCACTCGGGCGATGCGAGCGGCGCCGTGGCCTCCACGTTCCGCATCGCCCGCCTGCTGGTCGACCGCATCGAGGACCCGGCCGACGGTCGCCTGCTGCTCGACGCTGTCTGGGCGACGATCCCCGAGGATCGTCGCGCCCAGGCGGCGGAGACGGCGACGACGCTCGCCCCGGGCCTGTGCGCACCGTTCCCGTTCGTGCCGGGCGCCGGCCCCACCACCGACGACCCGGTCGAGCAGATGCTCGCCCGCACCTGGCGGCCGACGCTGTCAGTCACGGGGGCCGACGGCCTGCCGCCCAC
>JAYUAM010001000.1:0-14956 GCA_043741295.1 Acidimicrobiia bacterium | reverse complement strand
GATGTCGACCGTGATGTCGACCGCGAGGTCGGCCGTGAGGTCGACGTAGCCGTCGACTGGACCGGGGCCCGCGAGCACTACGAACGCGACCGGGACCGAGAGGAGCCGCCTGGCTCCGAACCGGTGAACCGGCGGGCCGCCCGTTGCGGCGACGGCAACGGCACCCTCACCCACCTGTTCTTCTCGGACGACCTGCTCGACATCGCCCGGGCGAAGGCCATCTGCCGCAAGTGCACGCAGGCCGACGTCTGCCTGACCGGCGCGCTCGAGCGGGCCGAGCCGTGGGGCGTGTGGGGCGGCGAACTGCTCACCAACGGCGAGATCGTCGTCAACAAGCGGCCTCGCGGCCGTCCACCCAAGCACCCCCGGCCCGAGCTGGTCGTCGACGAGATCCCCCTCGCTCTCCTGCTCGGCAACCGGGCGCCCGGGCGGGTCCGCATCGCCTGAACCAGCAACACGGGAGAACGACCGGCCCGAGATCGGGCCTGAGAGCAACCGGCCCGAAACCGGGCCAGAGATCGGCAGGCCGAGGTGACCCCGCGTCCGTCCATCACCCCCCGGTGGACGAACCGCGCGAGCGAGCCTCGGCCTGCCCTCCGGTCGCCACCCTCCGCCGGTACGCTGCCCCGGTGGCCGACTCCGCGCGCTCCCGCACCTGGCGGTCGCTCGCGCTCGGGGCCGCCGTCGCCGTGGTCGTCAGCCTGCTCGCCGCCGTCGTCGTGCGCGTGGCCACCCGCTCCGACGACACCGTCGCCCGCCTTCGCACTCCGGGGGCGCAGGCCGTGAACGAACCGGGCATCGTCGTCACCAAGGCGGACGGCGCCTCGCTCCCGGCGACCGCGCTGGTGGGCCTCGACGGTCAACGAGCGACGGCGAACACGCTGGCTGCGGGCAAGCCGCTCGTCGTCAACTTCTGGGCGTCGACCTGCGCGTCGTGCATCACCGAGATGCCGGCGTTCGAGAAGGTGCACCGGGCGCTGGGCGACAAGGTGGGCATCGTCGGCGTCGACGCCCTCGACGGCGTCGACGCCGCCCGCACCTTCGCCGCCAAGGCGGGCGTCACCTATCCCGTGTGGCTCGACGAGGGACAGGCGACGCAGCTGGCGTTGAAGGTCTCGGTCCTGCCGACCACCGTGTTCGTCAGCGCCGACGGCGTGGTGCGCAAGACCTCGTTCGGCGCGTTCGACGAGGGCAAGCTGCGGGCGGCGATCACCGAGGTGTTCGGGGCATCGGCGGGGGCCGGATGATCGACGGCCCGTTCGCCCTCTCGTTCACCAGCGGCATGGTCGCCGCCGTGAACCCCTGCGGGTTCGCCATGTTGCCCGCCTACCTGTCGTACTTCCTCGGCTCCGAGAGCGCCGCAGCAAGCGGCGGCGCGGGCTCGTCGGCAACGGCTGCCGGCGGCCCCACTGCGGCGGTCGCGACACGCCGGGGCACGAGCGGCGCGCTGGCTCGCGCGCTCGTCGTGAGCCTGGCGATGACGCTCGGGTTCGTCCTCGTGTTCACCGTGATCGGCCTCATCCTGCGCAACGGGCTCGGGCGGATCACGAGCTTCTCGGGATACGCGACGACCGGCTTCGCGCTCGTCATGATCGGCGTCGGCATCGCTGTGCTTGCCGGATGGCGGTTGCCGTGGTCGACGCCGAAGCTGTCGCGCGGTGGACGCTCGGGTTCGTTCGTGTCGATGTTCGTGTTCGGCGTGTCCTACGCCGTCGCCTCCCTCGGCTGCGCCCTGCCGTTGTTCGTCGGCACCGTGCTGAACAGCTCACGGCGCAACGGCCTCGCCTCCGGCGTGACGGCGATGGTGCTCTACGCCGCCGGCATGGGCCTGATCATCGCCACGCTCACGGTGTCGCTCGCCCTCGCCAACGGCGGGCTCGTGAAGCTGCTGCGCAAGGCGATGCGCTACGTCGACCGGCTGTCCGGCCTCTTCCTCGTGCTCGCCGGCATCTACCTCGTGGTGTACGGCATCGAGGAGATCCGCATCGCCAGGGGCACGATCGCGTCCTCGGGCCTGACCCGCGCTGGCACCACGTTCTCCGGGCGCTTGCAGGACTTCGTCGGACGCCAGGAACCGGTGACGTTCGGTCTGCTGCTCACCGCCGTCGTCGTCGCTGCCACCGCGGTCGTGCTCCTCGGCCGTCGCCGCAACCAACCGGCACCGTGACCGACGGCGGCGCACCGGGGTCCGAGATGACGGTCACCTTCGCCGAGCTGCTCGCCCGGCCGGGAGTCGACGAGGTGTGCGAGATCCGTAGCCGGTTCGGGTTCATGGCGTTCCACGGTGGGGCTCTGGAGATCGGCACCGACGTCATCGCGCGCCTCGCCGCCGACCGTGCCGGCGCGTCCTACTACGGGGTGCACCAGCCGGCCGACGTGCTCGTGCACATCCCCTCGATCCGGGTCGACCCCGCGGCGTCGACCACGTTCGCTGGGTTCCTCGACCACGTCGATGTCGTGGTTGCCGTCCACGGCTACGGGCGGCACGGTCTCTGGGCCACGCTGCTCCTCGGCGGCACGAACCGGGTGCTGGCCGAACACGTCGCCGCCCACGTCGCACCGCTGCTGCCGGCCTACGAGGTGAGGCTCGACCTCGCGACGATCCCCGTCGAGCTGCGCGGACTGCACCCCGACAACCCGGTCAACCGACCGCGCCAGGCCGGCGTGCAGATCGAGCTGCCGCCGCGCGTGCGCGGCACCAGCCCGCTGTGGGCCGACTGGGAAGGCCCCGGCCCGACCCCGCACACGCAGGCTCTCATCGACGGACTCGTGCGCGCCGCCGCGAGCTGGCCACTCTCGTCGTGATCGTCCGCTCGGCGTGACGTCTCGATCCGCTCGACCAGCGTCGTCGGGGTCGTATGCGATCTCGGTCTCGCCTGCGGTTGACGTCGAAGCCGTCGAGGCCGAGCTGCGGCGGGCGGGCTGCGTGTTCGCCGAGGACGAGGCGCGCGTCCTCGTCGACTCCTCATCCTCGCCGGACGAACTGGCGACGATGGTGCGCCGACGCGCCGAGGGACAGCCGCTCGAACAGGTTGTCGGTTGGGCGGAGCTGTGCGGTCGGCGCTACGTCGTGGCGCCCGGCGTGTTCGTGCCGCGCCGGCGCAGCGAACTGCTCGTCGCAACGGCCATCGCGCTCGCCTACCCCGGATCGATCGTCGTCGACCTGTGCTGCGGTTCAGGCGCTCTCGGCGCGGCGGTCGCCGCTTCGGTGGCCGACATCGAGCTGCACGCCTGCGACATCGACCCGGCGGCGGTGCGCTGCGCCCGCGAGAACGTGGCGGCCGTCGGCGGCGACGCCTACGAGGGCGATCTGTACGACCCGCTGCCGTCGCGGTTGCGCGGGCGCGTCGACGTGCTGCTCGCCAACGCGCCCTACGTACCGAGCGACGCGATCGCGCTGCTACCCGCCGAGGCGCGCGAGCACGAGGCGCGCATCGCGCTCGACGGCGGCGCCGATGGCCTCGACGTGCACCGGCGCGTCGCCGCCGGCGCGTCCGACTGGTTGGCCCGCGGCGGCTCGCTGTTGATCGAGACGACCGAGGAGCAGGCGCCGACGATGGTCGCCGTGTTCGCCGAGCGGGGGCTCGTCGCCCGGACGGTGCACTCGGCGGATCTCGACGCCACCGTGATCGTCGCGGTGCGGTCGGGCGGCGCTGGCGACGGCGACGGCTCCGGCTCGCTCAGCCGGTGAGGTCGTCAAAGCTGTCGACATTGCGCAGCGACGGGAACCGCACCCACCACAGCGCAGCGATGGCCACGGTGACGATTCCCCCGAGCACCACCGAGCCGACCGTGCCCATCAGCTGCGCCGACACGCCGGACTCGAACGCGCCGAGTTCGTTCGACGCGCCGATGAACACGTTCTCGGCAGCAAGCACGCGACCGCGTACCTGATCGGGCGTGACGAGCGGGACGAGAGTGCCGCGGATGAACACGCTCACCATGTCGGCCGCGCTCAGCATGGCCATGGCGAGGAAGGCGACGGCGTAGATCTTGGTGATGCCGAGCAGCACCGTGCACACCCCGAAGACGGCGACGGCGACGAGCAGCACGCGGCCGATGCGGCGCGTGATCGGCCGGCGCACGAGCGCAGCGGCGACGAGCACGGCGCCGATGCCGCCGGCGGCGCGCAACCAGCCGAGACCGACGGAGCCGACGTGCAACCGCTCCTCGCAGATCGCCGGCAACAGGGCCACCGCCCCACCGAAGAGCACGGCGAAGAGGTCGAGCGAGATGGCCGCGAGCAGGATCGGTGTTCGGCGGATGAACCGCAGCCCATCGAGCGCCGCCGGCAGTCCACCCCGCTCGGGCGGTGCCTTCGCGGTCTTCGAGTCGGCAGCCGTCACATCGGCCGGACCCGCCGCCTCGGTCGGCCGTGAAGCGGCCAGCAACCCGTCCGGCAGCACGGCGTCGATCGGCGCGACCGCCATCGGCCCGGCGACGACGGGTGCCTTGGCCTCGCCTGGGTGCATGTCTCGGCGGCGCACCGTCGACACTGCGGCCGCACCGGCCAGGAAGAGGATGGAAGCACCGAGGAACGGCCAGCTCGGCGAGCCGGCGTACAGGAAGCCACCGAGGATGGGTCCCGTGATCAATGCGCTCTGCCACATGCCCGAGAACGTGGCCATCACCTTCGGCAGCGAACCGGCCGGCGCGACGTTGGCTGGCAGCGATCGCGACGCCGGCGCCAGGAACGCCTTGGCGATGCCGAACCCGAACGCCATCGCGAACAGCGGACCGACGGCGGTCGGCGCGCTCCCCGCGTACCAGGCGATGCCCAGTGCGACCAACGCCTCGACGGCGAGCGCCGCGGCCACGATCCGGCGGCGGTCGCGCTTGTCGGCGACGTGCCCGGTGACGAGCACGAGCAGCGCGGCCGGCGCGAACTCGGCGAGGCCGAGCAGGCCGAGATCGAGCGTGCGATGGCTGATGTCGTAGACGAGCTTGCCGAGCGCCGTCGCCTGGGCGAACACGCCGATCGACCCGAGCACCTCCATCGCCAGCACCATCTGCACCGAGCGCAGGCGCAGCGGCGACTGCGCGCCCGGCGCCGACGAGCCCGCGGCTCCCTCATCGGCGCCGGTGTCAACCGTGCTCACGGAGCGAGCCGCTCGACCAACCACGCACCGTCGGCACGGCGGTAGCGCAATCGGTCGTGGGTGCGCGACGGCCGACCCTGCCAGAACTCCACCTCGTCTGGCGCGAGGCGATACCCGCCCCAACCGTCGGGTCGCGGGATGTCAACGCCATCGAAGCGGGCGCGCACGGCGTCGATGCGGGCGTCGAGCTCGGCGCGATCGGCGATCACGTGCGACTGCGGCGAGGCGGCCGACGCCACCTGACTGTCGCGCGGTCGGCTCGCCCAGTAGTCGTCGGCCTCGCCGTCGCCGAACGCCACGATCGCCCCGCGGACGCGCACCTGGCGGTGCAGTTCGAGCCAGGCGAAGGTGAGCGACGCCTTCGGGTTCTCACGGATCTGGCGGGCCTTTGACGAGGCGAAGTTCGAGAAGAAGCGGAAGCCGCGCTCGTCGGCGCCGCGCAGGAGCACGACGCGCGCATCGGGCTGACCGTCGGCCCCGCACGTCGAGACGACGACGTTGTTCGGCTCGTGCAGGCCGGCGTCGGCGGCGTCCTGGTACCAGCGCCACCACTGTTCGACGGGATCGGCGGCGAGGTCGACCGGCTCCAGACCGGCGGTCTCGTAGTCGACCCGCAGGCGGGCGATGTCGTCCCGGTTCATCGGGTCGTGGCGGCGAGCGTGAGCGGAGCGCGGCGCACCGTGGCCCACAGGCCCCAACCGGCGTCGGCGGTGACGGCGTCCCACTCACCCGGCAGCGCGGCCACGACGTCGTCGACCGGCAGATGGATCGGGGTGTTGTCGGCCAGCGTGTTGACCCAGACGATCGTGCCGACGGGGGCGAGCACCCGGTCGTACTCGGCAGGGAACAGGAAGGCATTCACGAGCACGATCGTGCCCACCGACGCGTCGCGCACGGAAAGCTGGGCACCGTCGCCGAGCACGGCGGTGGCCGCCGGCTCACGGAAGTGGCGCAGCATCTCGATCGACACGTCGACGGCGAGCACCGAACCGAAGCGTTCGAGCAACGGCCCGGTCGCCCGCCCGGTGCCGGCCCCGATCTCGACACAGGGGCCGTTCAGCTCGCCGCCCCGAGCCAGCGCGTCGAGCAGCGGCGTCTGCGTCTCACCGGCCGAGGCGCGCTCGTCCCAGCCGGACGCCATCGAGTCGAACAGCTCGGCGACCTTCGCCTTGCGCTCGGCGGTCCACCCACCGGGCTCGAAGGCGACCTGGCGCGTCACCTTGCGCATCGGGTGGTCGGCGTTGCCGACCGTCGGCCGGTCGGGCGGGCTCGGCACGGCCCGCGGAAGGACGGTGATCGTCACGCTCGGACCGGGATCGACGTGGCGCCGCGCAGGTACGGCAGCAGCACCGGGGGTATGGCCACCGAGCCGTCGGGCTGACGGTACGTCTCCCAGATCGCCGCAAGCGTGCGGGGCACGGCGAGGGCCGACCCGTTGAGCGTGTGGAGGATCTCGGTGCCACCGCGATCGGACGCCTCCGGCCGGTAGCGCAGGTTGCCGCGGCGGGCCTGGTAGTCGCTGAACCAGCTGACCGAGCTGACCTCGAGCCATCGGTCGCACCCGGGCGCGTAGACCTCGATGTCGTAGCTGCGGTGGTGGCTCTGGCCGAGGTCGCCGGTGCAGATCTCGATGATGCGGTAGGCGAGGCCGAGCGAGGCGATCGTCACCTCGGCGCGAGCGACCATCGCATCGAGCAACGCGGGCGCCTGCTCGGCCGTGGCGTAAGCGAGGATCTCGACCTTGTCGAACTCGTGGGCACGCAGCAGGCCGCGCGTGTCCTTGCCGGCCGAGCCGGCCTCGCGCCGGTAGCACGGCGTGTAGGCCATGTAGCGCTTCGGCATCTCGGCGGCGAGCGCGATCTCGTCACGACCGATCGACGTGAGCGGCACCTCAGCGGTGGGGATGCACCACAGGTCGTCGCGCTCGATCTGGTAGGCGTCGTCGGCGAACTTCGGCAGCTGCCCGGTGGCGGTGAGCGTGGCGCTCGTGACGAGCGTGGGCGGGCGGATCTCCTCGAACTCGTCAGCGTTGCGGTCGAGCGCCAGCTGGCAGAGCGCGCGGCTCATCGTGGCACCGAGGCCGCGCAACATCGTGAACATCGCGCCCGAGATCTTGACGGCGCGCTCGTTGTCGAGGATGCCCAGCGCCTCGCCGATCTCCCAGTGCGGCACGCGCTGGTGGTCGGCCCACGCCGCCGGCAGGTTGATCGGGCCCTTGACGACGGGGTTGTCGTCTTCGCCGGCGCCATCGGGGGCGTCGGGGTGGGGCAGGTTCGGGATGCGCAGCAGGATCTCGCGCAGCTCGGTCTCGGCCGCGGTGGCCGCCGAAGCCAGATCGGCCTCGCGTCCACCCAGAGCGCGGCTCTCGGCCTGCGCCGCCTCGGCCTCCTCCAACTTCTTGTCCCGGCGCAGCTGGCCGACCTGCTTCGACAGCTCGTTCACACGACGGCGCACGTCGTCACGGTCGACTGCCAGCTTGCGCAGGCGCTCGTCGAGGGTGGCGGCCTGGTCGAGTTGCACGAGAAGCTCGGGGTTGCCACGGCGGGCCATCGCGGCGCGCACCTCGTCGGGTTCCGTGCGCAGCCGTCTGACATCGATCACGAGCGCCGACGGTAGCCGGGCGACGATCACACGCGCCGAACGTCGCCGAACTCCTTGCCGAACGCGGTCTTGCGGCGGAGCACTGCGAGGCAGACGTGAACTTCGCCTCCAACGCTCGCCGGGCGAGTTCGGCGAAGGCTCGCTCGTTGCCGGGCCGTGGCGGCGACGACGAGCGGGTCATCATCCGCTCGTTCAAAGGTCGCGTTCATTCACGCAGCCCGGGACCTGTGCCAGTCTGCGATCGAGCACCCCGGCCTCGCCCACGCCTACTTCGGTAGCGCGCCCGACGACCCCGAACTGATCGCCCGGGCCGAGATCGTGCTCGTCATGCTGCGACGCGTCGGTTTGACACCGATCGAAGCGGCCGCCGCAGACACCGCCACCAGCCTGCTCGCCCTCGCCAGAGCCCAAGAAGACGCCGTGCTCCACCAACGCAGCATCGAGTCCGGCCGGAGCGAACAGGACCGGTACGGCGCCATCCGCACCCACCTCGGTGAAGCGCTGCCCCGCGACCAGTACCCGGCCATGAACGAGATGATCGACACCCTGAGCCCCGAACACCGGGGCGACGTGTTCAACGAGATGCTCTCGCTCATCCTCGACGGCATCGATGCCAGACTCACGCGCCGGGCACACCCGACAACGACGGAAACGTGACAGACTTCCGAGCAGGGCCCCGAGCAAGTGGTCGTTCCCACGAGACGTCGCTCGCTCGTCGTTTCGACGTGCTCACGCGAGGCTTGCGGTGGCGGCGATGTCGAGGAGGGCGCCGCTCGCAGCCAGCACGCTCGTGGCCAGCGGAGTGCGCTGGTAGAGGACACGCCGTCCGGAGCGCCACGAGACGACCAGGCCGGAGCGGCGCAGGACCGCAAGATGCGTGCTGACGGCCGGCATGCTCTGCGCCAGCTCCCGTGCCAGGTCCGACGTCGACTTCGGCAGACCGACGCTGCGCAGGATCTCGGCGCGACTGCGCCCGAGCAGCGCACCGAGGGGATCACCGTCGACGACCGGCGCGTCGGCGTTCGACCACAGGTTGCCGATCCCGCGCGGGCCGTAGGTGATGCTCGGTTCGTTGCCCGCGCCAAGATCGGCCATCACGTGCGGCCAGGCGAACACGCACGGCACGAGCAGCAAGCCGCCGCCGCTCAAACGGTGTTCGACGCCCGCCGCGTTGCTCTGGACGTGGATGGCGTGCTCAGCGAGCTCGAGCTCGGGATGCAGGTCGGACAGCAGGGCCTCAATGCCACCGCGCGCGATCCGTGAGGCCCGGTAGGCGACATCTCCGTCGAGCACGGCTCGGATCTGCGGCCAGTACGGCTCGATCGCCACGCTCCAGTACCGGCGCAGCGCATTGGCGATGCGCGGGCCGCCGCCGTGGTCGAGGATCCGCTTCGTCGTAGCCGGCAGGTCGCCGCGCCAGACCACGTCGAGGTCGTCTCGCAGCCGCTGCGCCGGGAGCTCGGCCACCATCGCCAGCTGCGCGTCGATGGACGTCGACGGCTCGCGAGCACCGGCCAGGAGGAAGCTCGCCACGTGGGGCCGCGGTGCTGGAACGATCGCACGCAGCACGTTCACGTCGACATCGCGCAGTTGGCTGCGGGTCTTGTCGAACCACGCTCGATGCAGCGCCGGCACGTCGCCGGAGTGGAGCACGTAGAGGCTCTCGGCGACCTCTGCGAGCGGCGAGTAGGCGAAGCGCAAGCGCTGGAAGTCACCCGGGGTGAGCCGGAGCCGGATCACCCCGCCACCGTATCTCCGCCGTCGCCCGGCAACGGCCAGACGCACGCGTGCACGCACCTCCACCGGCCGTCGTCGCGCTGGTATGCGTCGAGGTAGCGATTGGCCCGCGCCGGCCGGGTGCTGCTGTGCGTGCGCGCCGACACCGTCGCCGTGTCTCCCGCGACGTGGATCGCGAGTTGATCGATGGTCAGCGTCGGGTCGACGCTGCGGCGCAGCTCCGCGACGTAGCGGCCGGTCTCCCACGCCTCGCCGGTGCGGCCGTCCAGGTAGCCGAAGTCGGCGCCGAGGACGGTTTGCAGCTGCTCCCACGAGCCTCGGCGCCAGGCCTCGATGAACTGCTCGTTGCACTCGGTCAGCGCGGCGATGTCATCCATGCGTCATCACCCTCCTCATCGACCCTCCGATCGGTCGTCCGATCGACCCTCCGATCGGTCGTCCGATCGGTCGTCCGATCGGTCGTCGATCGGCGAGGCGACGAAGGCGACCGTGCCGCTGGCGACACCCGCCCTGCCCGTGATCCGGCCCTCGTCGTTGATGTCGTTGGCGGTGATCAGATGGCCGGCTGGTCCGGCGAGCACCGAGTTGAGATCGGTCATCTGCCCGTGCTGCCATACGAACGCTCGACAGTTGGCGAGGTGCGCCTGGCACGACTCGCCGACGATCTGTCCCTCGTCGTTGACGCCCAGACCCTGGCTCAGCAGATCGCCGGGAAGGGTGCCGAGGTCGCGCATGCCGCCACGCGCCGTCCACACGAAGGCGTGCGGGTAGAAGCGCGTCGGCGTCGCACCACCCGGTACGTTGGCGAACCCGGTCACGACGCCCTCGTCGCTGATCGCGGCGGGCGTGTTCCAGGCGACGCCGCCGATCGTGCCGAGATCGTGCGGAGCGCCGCGCTCGTCCCACATCACGGCGTGCGTCGCACTGACCCCGCCGACGGCCGTACCGCACGCGCCGGAGATGCCGACCACCTGGCCACGGTCGTTGATCGCCGTGGCGGCGCTCGTCGAATCGCCCGGTAGCGGGGCGAGCTCGTGCGGCACGTACGAGCTCGCGTCCCAGCGCACCGCGAGGAACTGCTCGACCTGGGGCGAGATGCAGGTTGGGTCGCGCTGACCGGTCTCCGCCCAACCGACCACCTCGCCGCGCCGGTTGGCGCCGGCTGCGTACCCGTTGGGTCCGCCCAGCGTCGGCAGCGCCGCCATCCGCCCGTCCCGCCAGACGAAGCCCACGCAGTCGTGGTGCGTCGGCTCGCCGGGGAAGAACGCCGAGCAGCTCCAGTCCTCACCCTCGCGACCGATCGTCGCCGTCTCCGACACGCCTACGACGATCCGATCGTTCTTCACCGGCCAGGCCACCGCGCTGTTCGGACCACCGAGCGTGCGCAGGTCGGTCAGCGTCCCGTCGCGCCACAACGTCGCATGCGCGCTCGCGTCCCCCGGAAGGTCGGACGACCCGGCCACCCATCCACGGTCGTTGATGCTCGCCCCGGCGCTGGCCAGGCCGCCGAGTGACGCCAGCTCGTCGACCCGGTACGCGGGCCGGTCGTGGGATTCGGCGACAGCCGAACCGGCGTCGGTGTGCACGAACGTGGCGGTGACCATCGCAATGGCCACGGCCGTGCGGAGCAGTCTCAGTTCCATGCTTCCTCCTCAACGTTGCGGTGACGACGCGACGTTCGCCGACGGCACCGATGCGCAACAACGATTCCATCGTGCGCGAATCGGTCGACGCGCTTAGCGGTGGCGACGGCCTTGAAGTAGCCCACGCGCCCAACGCCGTCGCTCCACTCGCTAAGGGACCGCCGAACAACGAGATGATGGTTAGTGGGTGCTGGCGGCGTAGGAGTCGAGCCGGGGCGGCAATGCGCGGCCACGACTTCGTGCAGAACCTTCACCGCGGACACTACGAACTCGGCGTCCACGCGCGCTCAACGAACGACTCCGTGTCGCCGCCGGTTCGACGAACTCACGCGAGCAATCTGACCGGCACTGGCCACGAGTGCCATCGTCGGCGCCACCGACCCAACGCCACAGTGCCTCAGGTGTGGTGCTCGTCGATGACCTCGCCGTACAGCCGGGCGAACGCTTCCGCTGGCCTCGCCCACGAGTAGTGCTCGCGCACGAAGTGCGCTGCTCGTCTGCCACGATCGATGCGTAGCGCCCGGTCTGACACCGCTTCGATCAGGGCCTTGGTCGTCGCTGCGACATCATCGGGCGGGACGAGCCACCCCGTCGGGCGATACGGATCGAGGTTGATGAACGACAGTGGCCCACCGGTGGTGGTGGCGATCGGCGGGAGCCCGGCGGCCATGGCCTCGAGGTAGACGAGGCCGAACGGTTCATCGACGGCCGGTGCAGCGAACACGTCGCCACAGCCGAGGATGTCGGCGAGGTCGTTGTGGTCCCGCCAGCCGATGAAGAACACGTCGCGCGCTCCGAGACGCCGAACGGTGTCGTAGGGGTGCTCGCCCTCCCACTCTCCGGGGAATCCGCCGACCACGACGAGCACCGAGCGCCACGTCGTGGTCGATCGCATCGCATGGTGGGCTTCGATCAGCAGTTGCAACCTCTTGACGTGCATGAATCGACCGGCGAACAACACGACCGGCACGGGCCGTCCGTCCTGATCGGTGAAGGCGGATAGGTCGTCGACGTGATAGCCGATGGATCCGGGCGCACCGGCCGGGCGCCAGCCTCTGGGATCGTCGACCAGCCATCGCTTCCACCGTGCGAGCCGGTCGGCATCGGTACAGGCGCGTGGTGAGAACACGTTGGTATCGACCCCGTTGGGAATCGTGGTGATTCGAGCCGCTCCGACTGGCAGCAATCGCCGCACCAACTGCTCGTCGTGGGAGGAGACCACGACCACCCGGTCAGAGTCGCCGGCCCAGCGCCGCATCCGTTCGACCCACTCGTGCGTCCATCGCCCGGGACCATCCGAGGTGGCTCCACCGTGCACCGATGCCAGCATCTTGAGCTCGGTGCCGTGCAGATGGGTGACGACCGGAACGCCGGGCCACAGGGCGCGAACTGCCTCGTGGATCGGGGTCAGATGATGCAGGTGCAACACGCTCGGACGGACGTCGGCGTGCGAGGCCAAGAACCTCGACCAGCTCGCGACCTGTCGATCGAACGCCGCATCGTCGAGACCGAAGAAGATCCGATCCGCCACACCGGGCTTCTCCTCGAACGAGGCATGCATCGGAACCGACGCAGCCATCGCGTCGCCACCGCGACTCCAATCCAACCGGGCCGGTGAGTAGTCGAGCGCTTCACAGCGGATGCCGCTGAAGAAACGGTGCGCGTTCGAGTCATCGGCAGAGGTTCCCATCGAACCGGCAACCAGGTGCGGCGCCCATCCGCGGCGGCTCAGTGCCCGACAGAGATAGCGCACGACCTGGGCGCTGCCGCCCCGCGGAGAAAAGTAGAACCCCATCACGACCCTGGACTTCACGGTGGGTCCCTCGGATGCCGCAGACGACCAAGCATGGTCAGAAATCGAAGTCTCTGACGAAGACGCGCTCGCCCGCTCCGGTGATCATGACCGGCAGTCCGAGCCAACCTTGCGGCGTGCCCCGAACGCCGCATCGAGGCCGCACGACATCAACGCTCCCCGTCCACTCATGCGCACACGCGCACCATAACCCCAGCACGTGCCACCGGCGCTTCCTCTTCCCGTTCGCCGCACGGTTCGTCAACGCGCTCAGCGCGGCGAAGCGAGCGTTGCTGACACGCCGCCTTACAAGGCAGGTCGCGCTCGTTCGTCACGCGCGCGGCGCCGTGGACACGGCGCGTACTGTCGTGTCGTGGCTCTCCGGGACAGTTCGATTTGGGTGCGGCGGTTCTGCAAGAGCGCCGATACTTCTCCCTGGGCGTCGATCAACTCCTCCGCCGTCGCCAGCTCGCCTTCGCGTTCGACGACCCGGGTCCGCAGCCGGGCGTTCTCGGCCCGCACCGGATCGGTCTTCGGGCCCGGCTTGCTCGACCGCATCGCCGCGAGCGCCCCCTGGTCGCGCCGGTCGCGCCACGCCGAGATCAACGACGAGTACAACCCTTTGCGGCGCACTGGTCACCGCGATCTGAAGCGGCGGCCGCGACGACAATCCGGCGCTCCACCGATCGACAGCGCAACAGAGCAGCGCCGGCCAGCGCTGAGGCCCGCGTGTGATCATGGGTCGACGAGCCGGAAGGGGAGCACGTGACGACGAGCATCGATCTGAACGCCGACCTGGGCGAGGGCTTCGGCCCGTGGCGGATGGGCGACGACGAGGCGCTGCTCGGCATCGTGTCGAGCGCCAACGTCGCCTGTGGGTTCCACGCCGGCGACCCGTTGACGATGGCGCGGGTGTGTGCCTCGGCGGCGGCGAAGGGCACGCGCGTCGGTGCGCACGTGTCGTGGCGCGACCTCGAAGGGTTCGGCCGTCGCGACATGCAGCTGAGCCCCGAACAGCTGCACGCCGAGCTCGTCAACCAGATCGGTGCGCTCGTCGCCCACGCACGCGTCGCCGGCACGACCGTGACCTACGTGAAGGCCCACGGCATGCTCTACAACCGGGCCCACACCGACGCGGTGACGGCCGACTGCATCGTGCGCGCGGTGGCCGACGTCGACCCCTCGCTCATGGTGCTCTCCCAGCCCGGCTCGGCCGTGGTCGCGCTGGCCGCCGCCGCGGGCTTGACGATCGCCGCCGAAGGCTTCGCCGACCGCGCCTACCTGCCCACCGGTCAACTGATGCCACGCAGCCGCGCCGGCTCGATGCTCGGCGTGGAGGAGGCCGTCGCCCAGGCCGTACGGCTCGCCACCGAGCAGACCGTCGGCACGCAGGACGGCCCGATCCCGATGGCCGTGGCGACGATCTGCCTGCACGGCGATTCGCCCGACGCCGTCGCCCTTGCCCGCCGCATCCGAACCGAGCTGGAAGCGGCCGGGACGGCGATCCGACCCTTTACATGAGCGACGCATCTGACGCAGCGCCGACGGCGCGGGTGCTCGCCTACGGTGCCGCGGCCCTGCTCGTGGATCTAGGCGATGCGACCGCTGTCGCTCATCTCACACGCGCGATCGGGGCGAGCGCGCTCGCGGCCGAGGTGGAGGTCGTGCCCGCGGCGACGACGGTGCTCGTGCGCGTCGGCGACCCGCGGCGCGGTGCCGCGCCGGGCCGGTTGGCCGCCGTGCGTCATGCGCTCGAGGATCTGCTCGCTCAGCCCGACGTCGCCATCAACGCGTGGGCCGCCGACGCCGCCAGCGACCTCGTCGAGATCCCGGTGCGCTACGACGGTGACGACCTGAGCGACGTCGCCGGGCGTGTGGGTCTCACCGTGGCCGAGCTGATCACGCTGCACAGCGGCACGGTGTTCCTCGCCGCGTTCTGCGGGTTCACCGCCGGGTTCTGCTACATGACCGGACTGCCCGAGCATCTCGTGCTGCCCCGCCGCCCGTCGCCGCGCCCGCGGGTGCCGGCGAACACGGTTGCCATCGCCGACATCTACTGCGGCGTGTACCCGGCGGCGACGCCC
>JAYUAM010000999.1:0-1012 GCA_043741295.1 Acidimicrobiia bacterium | reverse complement strand
GCACGCGCGGGTTCCTGATGGGCGCCACCGCCGGGCGCACGACGCTGCTCGGCGAGGGCCTGCAGCACCAGGACGGTCATTCGCTCGTGCTCGCCGGCACGGTTCCCCCGTGCCAGGCCTACGACCCGGCGTTCGCCTACGAGATGGCGATCATCGTGCGCGAGGGCATCAAGCGGATGTACGGCTCGGGGTCTACGGCCACCGCCAGCGACGCCGACGTCTTCTACTACCTCACGTTGTACAACGAGAACTACGTGATGCCGGCGGTCCCCGCGGGCGTGGAGCCCGAGGCCGTAACCGCCGGCGTGATGCAGGGCCTGTACCGCTTCCAGGAGGCGCCCGCCGGGCCGTCGAAGAAGGCCACGCTGCTCTTCTCGGGCAGCGCGCAGGGCTCGGCGCGGGCCGCCACGCAGATCCTGGCCGAGAGCTACGACGTGGCCGCCGAGCTGTGGTCGGCGACGAGCTACAAGGCGCTGCGCGACGAGGCGCTGTCGGTGGAGCGGCGGAACCGGCTGCATCCGTCGCAGGCCGCGCAGGTACCGCTCGTCTCCCGGTTGCTCGGCGACGCCGCCGGCCCGATCGTGGCCGTCACCGACTTCATGAAGATCGTGCCCGAGCAGGTGGCCCGCTTCCTGCCCGGCCACCACTTCGTGCCGCTCGGCACCGACGGCTTCGGCCGTTCGGACACCCGGGAGGCGCTGCGCGACCACTTCGAGATCGACGCCCCGAACGTCGTGGTCGCCGTCCTGTCGGCCCTCGCCGCCCAGGGCGAGGTGAAGGCCGAGACGGTGGCCGACGCCATCGCCCGCTTCGGCATCGACCCGGGCCGCGTCGACCCGCTCGACAGCTGACCGCACTTGTCGCCGCGTCGGCCAGCGCGCCGGAACCCGGCTTGAGCGTATCTTGACCCTAGGGGAGGTCTCTGGACCAGGGACCACGACACAAGGGGATAGGTACATGACCGACATCGACCAACGCATCGCCTCGCTCGAGGCCCAGCTGCAGGAGCTCA
>JAYUAM010000998.1:0-1013 GCA_043741295.1 Acidimicrobiia bacterium | reverse complement strand
GCGACAAGCTCGCCAAGATCCACCTGGCGGCGATCGACGAGCTGGCCGACCGCCCGAAGGCGAAGTACGTCGTCGTCACCGCCATCACGCCGACGCCGCTCGGCGAGGGCAAGACCACGACCACGGTGGGCCTCGGCCAGGCGATGAAGCACGTCGGCAAGAAGGCGACGATCAGTCTGCGCCAGCCGTCGATGGGCCCGACGTTCGGCATCAAGGGCGGCGCCGCCGGCGGCGGCTACAGCCAGGTCATCCCGATGGACCTGCTCAACCTGCACCTCACCGGTGACTTCCACGCCGTCACCGCCGCCCACAACCTGCTCGCGGCGATGATCGACAACCACCTGCACCAGGGCAATGAGCTGGGTCTCGACCTGTCGAACATCACCTGGCGGCGCGTCATCGACATCAACGACCGGGCGCTGCGCAACATCGTCCTCGGCCTCGGCACGAAGGAGGACGGTGTGCCGCGCCAGAGCGGGTTCGACATCACGGCCGCCTCCGAGGTGATGGCGATCCTCGCGCTGTCGACGTCGCTCAACGACATGCGCGCCCGCCTCGGCCGCATCGTCGTCGGCTACACGCCGAAGGGCGAGCCGGTAACCGCCGAACAGCTCCACGGCGCGGGCTCGATGGCCGTGATCATGCGTGAGGCGCTGAAGCCGAACCTGCTGCAGACCCTGGAGCACACGCCGGTCATCGTGCATGCTGGCCCGTTCGGCAACATCGCCCACGGCAACTCGTCGATCGTCGGCGACCTCATCGGCATCCGCACCGGCGACTACCTCATCACCGAGGCCGGCTTCGGCGCCGACATGGGTGCCGAGCGGTTCTTCAACATCAAGTGCCGCGCCTCGGGCCTGGTGCCCGACGCCGCCGTGCTCGTCGCCACGGTGCGCGCATTGAAGGCACACTCTGGCAAGTTCAAGATCGTCGCCGGCAAGCCGCTGCCGCCCGAGCTGCTCGCCGAGAACCCCGACGACGTGCGCGCCGGCGGGTCGAACCTGCGCAAGCAG
>JAYUAM010000997.1:0-1014 GCA_043741295.1 Acidimicrobiia bacterium | reverse complement strand
GCGGCGCGCCCGATTCGGTCGAGCCCGTCATACGAGGACGCCGCCGCCCCGCACGTTCCACACGTCGATCACCGGCGTGTCGGTGACGATCTCGCGGTAGATGGCGTGCGGGGCGCCGATGACCAGCAGGTCGGACTCGGCGAGCACCTCATCGAGCGGAAGCAGGTTCGGGTCGACGGTGACATACGGGTCGTGGCAGAGCACCGCCTTGGCCTTCGACCGCAGGATTCGGCGGAGCTTGTAGGCGAGGCTCGAGCGGATGTCGTCGCTCTCGGCCTTGAACGCCATGCCGAGGATGCCGACCGTGAGCGACGACAGGTCGTGGCGCTGCTCGAGCCGGCCCACGAGGTAGAGCGGCAGCCCCTCGTTCACCATAACGCTGGCGTGGCCGAGGGTGAAGTTGTTCTGGTGGAACGCCGCCAGTTGCATCGTGTCCTTGAACAGGCACGGACCCGCGGCGAAGCCGGCGCCCGGCATGTCGGCGGCGCGCGGGTAGTCGAACGTGATCGCCCGCCGCACGTTCTCGAAGTCGACGCCGTACTCGTTGGCGATGACGTAGAGCTGGTTGGCTGCCGCGAACTTGATGTACCGCCACGTGTTCGTGAACAGCTTCGCCAGCTCGGCTTCCTCCGGGCTCGTCCGCACGACGGTGTCCGTGAGCCAACCGAACAGCGCGGCGGCGCGCTCGACCGCGCGCGGCGAGCAGCCCGACACGATCTGGGGCAGCTCGTACAACTCGGTGAGCGCCTTGCCCTCGGCGATGCGTTCGGGGCAGAAGCTCACGTCGATGTCCTTGCCGACGCGGCCGATCACCCGCTCGACAAGACGGGTCACGCCCGGGTACACGGTGCTGCGCAGCACGATCAGTTGCCCGTCACGCAGGTGGAACCCGAGCGCCTCGACGGCGTTCGGCACGACCTGCGCATCCGGGTTGAGGTGCTCATCGACCGGCGTGCCGATGACGACGACGACGTGCTCGGCCGCGCTCACGACAGCCGGATCGGTGGCGGCCCG
>JAYUAM010000996.1:0-1018 GCA_043741295.1 Acidimicrobiia bacterium | reverse complement strand
ACGGTGGCGTTCGAGCCGACCGGCACCGGCCTGTTCGCCGCCGACAAGACGGGCCGCATCGTCCACTACACCGGGCCGGGTGACGGCAGCCCGCAGGTAACGCTCGACATCCGAGGCAAGGTGCACGACGCGCTCGACCGCGGCCTCGTCGGCCTCACCCTCGATCCCGACTTCGGGACGCCGGCGAACCGCTTCGTGTACTTCACCTACACCTACGACAAGGACCCGTTCGGCGACGGCGTCGTACCCGCATGGGGTGCTGCCACGGGCGGCGACAACTGCGGTGGGGGGCAGAACGCCACGTTCGGCGGATGCACGGTGACCGACCGGTTGTCGCGCATCCACGTGAGCGCGTCCGGCATCGCCGACGGTGCCGAGCAGGTCCTGTTGGAGAACGACGGCAACAGCGGGTTCTGCAACGAGTTCCTCAGTCACTCGATCGACTCGGTGCAGTTCGGGCCCGATGGATTCCTGTACGTCAGCGCCGGTGACGGCGCGAGCTTCTCGTCGAACGACTGGGGACAGCTCGCCACCCGGCCGGACGGTGTGGTCAACCCGTGCGACGACGCGCCCGGACGCCGCGGCGGGTCGATGACCGCGCCCACCGCCGAGGGTGGTGTGCTTCGGGCCCAGGCGCTGCGAACGAAGTACCCGGCCGACGGCTACACCCCGCTCGACGGCACGATCATGCGGCTCAACCGCGACGGCACGATCCCGGCGAGCAACCCGCTGGTCGGCAACGGCATCGCGGGCGACGACCGAGTGGTGGCGTTCGGCATGCGCAACCCGTTCCGGTTTACGTTCCGGCCGGGCACGAACGAGATGTGGGTCGGTCACGTCGGCAACGGCACGTGGGAATCGATCGACCGCTTCACGCCCGGTAGCACACCGATCCCGAACTTCGGCTGGCCGTGCTACGAGGGCAGCCACACCGACGTCTCGAACACGACCCAGTTCAACCTGTGCACGTCGCTCGGAGCCGGCGCCGAGGCGATCGGTTCGACGGCGGGCGTCGCCC
>JAYUAM010000995.1:0-2848 GCA_043741295.1 Acidimicrobiia bacterium | reverse complement strand
AGCCTCTTGCCGCGCGTTCGGTTGTGTCGCGTCGGCCGTGACCCAGCCTCAGTCGGGCGAGTGGTCGAGTTCGGTGGTCGTCCATTCCATCGGCGTGCAGCCGGCGAGGTCGCGCCACTCGCGGTTGAGGTGCGTCTGGTCGTAGAAGCCGCACGCCGCGGCAACGTCGGCCAACCCCGGTCGGCCCGGACGCGAAAGGAGGCGGGTGGAACGATGGAATCGCAGGACGCGCGCGAACGAGCGCGCAGTCCGACCTCGCGGTGGAAGCACTCCGTCAGGGTGCCGCCGACTCCAGCCCGCCTCGTGCGCGAGCGCGGCGACCGCGAGCGCGCCACCGGTTGCCGACAGCCGCCGCCATGCTGATGGCGGCACGATCCAGGTGGCAGTCACCGCTTCGCATGGCGCGACGGAACGCGTCCCAGTGCCGGGCGCGGTACGCCTCGGGGACGATCACGTCCAGCGAGGCACCGACAGCATCGTCGGACGCGATCGCGAAGAGCACGGTCGCGCCGGCGCTCCACGCCCGGATGGTGCCCGACCGATCGGCGGTGACGACCGCGTGGCTGGCGAAGTCCGGTGCGGAGGCGCCGTCGGCCGTCATGGCTGTGCGCCCTCCACCATCGGGTGGTCGGCCAGCGGACGGTGCACGGTGTCCTGGCCGTAGGTCACGTGAAGCGCCACGCTCGGCCGCTCGACGATCGCGGTGTGCCACACGCCGGCCGGCACGACGACGGCCCGCCCGGGCGTCAGCGGAACCCGGACGTGGCCGTCGGCCCGATCGAAGACGAGTTCCAACGCGCCCGATAGCAGTACAACGAGCTCGTCTCCGTTGGGGTGCATCTCCCACTCGTCCCAGGAGTCCTTCATCGGGTACGACCCGACCAGCCAGCCCCGATCAGAGCCCGCCGGCGCCGGACCACACGCGAGCGCCTGCCAGAACGCATCCCCTCCCGGCGTCGTCGTCGCCGACGTACCGGCGATCACCGCGTACGTCGAACAGGGGTCGAGTGAGGCGGGCATCGGAACAGCGGACATGCACCCATCGTGCCCGGTCGCGGGTCCGTCGTCTTGGACGAATGGGAGATGCCCATCGAACAGACGCCGACCCCGACCGAGTACGACCGGGAAGACGAACAGGCGGTACTCGTCCACGAGCTCAGCGGCGATCACGGAGTGCCTCGACGACATCGGACTGATCGACGTCGCCGTCGGCGCCGGCCGGGTTGAACCAATCGCCCGCTGCGTCGATCACGCCGTCGAGTGTGATGTTCTCCGTCACGACCAAGCGTCGGGCCACCAGGTGGCTCCTCTACAGAGAATCCCAAAGGCCCGGCACCCGCGTCACGCCATGACCAGACCGGACGGTGCGCTGGCCGGGCGTCCGTCGCGCCCGGTCACTCGCTGCTCCTGCCGGGCGCGTAGCATCGTCGCTTCGTCCAACGAGGAGCCCCGATGCCCGATATCGATGTTGTTGCCGTGTTGACCGCAAAGCCCGGTTCGGAAAGCGTCGTGGGCGCCGCACTCCACGATCTCGTCGCACCCACCCGCGCCGAACCGGGCTGCGTCTCCTACGAGCTGTTCACCTCGGCGGCATCGGCGCAGACGTTCATCACGATCGAGAAGTGGAAGTCGGACGACGACCTCGCCGCTCACATGCAGAGCGCCCACATCGCCGCCGCTCTGGCCGCCGCCGGCGAACACCTCGCCGAGCCTCCCGCGATCCACACCCTGATCCCCGACGCCCTCTGACAAGCCATCGCACGCGCCGACGCCAACGCGAGCGACGCGGCGACCGTTAGCGCGATGGCGCGATGGCGCGATGGGGGGAAGCATGCAGAGGAGTTCGAAGGCGATCTCGCAGGAGCGGTGTTCTGGGGGGCCGACCTGACCGGCGCCCACGTCCGTGACGTCGCCAGTCGCGGGGGCACCGTTCCACCCGATCGGGATGCCAAACAGCGGGTCTGTCGAGTTCCCGTGGCCCGACCTCGACCATGATGCGACACCGTCTACCGCCGATGCCCTCGCCGTGCGGGCAGAGCGCGCGACCCGCGTCGGCGAGTTCCTCGCGTCGCTCCCGGTGAGCGACCTCGCCCGGCCGGTCGAGGTGCTCGAGGACGGGACGAACCCGTTGCAGGAATGCGTCTACACCGTCTTGGAGGAGGCGTTCTGGCACAACCGGTACGCCCAACGCGACTTGACACCGCTCGACGAAGCCCGCACCGCCCTGCCGCGGCCGCCGCCGCGAACGTCGTAACGATCACCGCACCGTCATGGACGGCGACGCCGGTGGTCAGACGGCTTTGGCGGCGTTGTCGAAGCGGGTGTACTGGCCGAGGAACACGAGACGTTTGCTCCCGATCGGCCCGTTACGGTGCTTCGACACGATCACCTCCGCTGACCCACGATCCGCCGAATCAGGGTTGTACACCTCGTCGCGGTACAGGAACATCACCACATCGGCGTCCTGCTCGATCGAGCCGGACTCCCGCAGATCCGACAGCATCGGCCGCTTGTCCTGCCGCGATTCGAGACCACGCGACAACTGCGACAACGCCACGATCGGGACCTTCAACTCGCGTGCCAGGATCTTCAACCCTCGGCTCAGCTCGCTGACCTCGACCTGACGGTTCTCCGCACTCGACCGGCCCGTCATCAACTGCAGGTAATCGACCACGATGCACCCGATCTTCCCGGTCCTGGCCACCAGCCGGCGGGCCTTGGCGCGCATCTCCATCACGGTGATCAACGGGTTGTCATCGATGTACAACGGGGCGTGCTCCAACTCGGCGATCGCCCGCCCGATCTTCGACCAGTCCTGCTGCGACAGGCGCCCGGTACGGAACTTCGA